>CAZXDE010000042.1:0-13206 GCA_964639515.1 uncultured Thermodesulfovibrio sp. | reverse complement strand
CGCAGGTCTCAACACTAAACACTCCTCACGGAGAGTTTCAAAATACAATCAAAAGGAATAGTTAATGAACAGAAAGCCAACTGACTTTGACGAGCGGTACAGGAAAGGAGACTTACCTTGGGATACAGGAAGGCATGATAAAAACCTTGAGCTTGTTATAATAGAAGAGCAAATAGCCCCCTGTCCTGCCCTGGAACTCGGTGCAGGAACCGGCAGTGATGCTATATGGCTGGCACAACAGGGTTTTAAAGTAACTGCATTGGACATGTCTCCGACTGCAATCGGGATAGCCCGCAAAAAGGCCGAAGCAGCCGGTGTAGAGGTTGAATTCATTGTTGCAGATATCCTCAGGGATGACATACCTTTCGGTCCTTTTGGTTTCGTATTTGATCGTGGCTGTTTTCATACCTTTGATCTCCCGGAAGAAAGATCACGTTTTGCTGAAATCGTATGGAGACACCTGAATCCCGGAGGTTACTGGTTCAGCCTCATTGCCAGCAGCGACGGACCCAAACGGGAATCCGGACCACCAACACGGTCTGCCCTTGATATTGTATCCGCAGTGGAATCGCGGTTTGAGATCATCTCTCTCAAGAGCACCTCTTTTGACTCAAAACTTCCTGAGGCACCTCGCTCCTGGGCATGCCTGATGCGAAAACGCGCCTGAGAGACAAAGGAGGATCAGGTAATGCAGGGGCTGTTTGACTTGGAATCCTCTGTATGGTTAATATTAATCCATGCAACATGCAGATTATGTCCCCCTCCATGTACACACAGAGTACAGCCTCCTGGATGGAGCGATAAAGATAAAGGAACTGATCGAGACGGCTACCGCCTTCAAGATGCCAGCAGTAGCCATCACGGATCATGGCAATATCTTTGGGGCTATTAAATTCTACAGCGCTGCCATAAAGGCCGGGATCAAGCCCATAATCGGTTGCGAGGTCTATGTTGCCCCTGACGGCAGGCTAAACAAAAAATCCTCATCCTCCGGAGAGAATGCCTTTCACCTTATACTCCTTGCAAGGAACATGGACGGGTACAGAAACCTCGTCACGCTCGTGAGCAAGGCGTATCTGGAGGGTTTTTACTACAAACCAAGGATTGACGCAGACCTGCTCACACAGTACAGCGGCGGTCTCATTGCACTCAGTTCCTGCCTGCACGGCGAGATACCGTATTATCTTTCCCAGGGCATGATGGATGAGGCAAGGGAGGTTGCACTGAGGTACAAAAACATCCTTGGCCCTGAAAATTTCTATCTGGAGATTCAGGACAACGGGATTGAGGTCCAGTACGAAATAAACAGGAAGCTCAAGGAACTCTCAAAAGAACTTCACATCGGACTGGTAGCCACCAACGACTGTCATTACCTGAAAAAGGAGGACTCAAGGGCCCACGATATCCTCCTGTGCATACAGACAGGAAAGACCATTAATGCCCGTGAGAGGCTCAGGTTTGAAACCGACCAGCTCTATTTCAAAAGCCCCGAGGAGATGAAAGAGTCCTTCAGTGAAACACCGGAGGCCGTACTGAATACGCGGAAGATAGCGGAACGGTGCAACCTTGAATTTCAGCTTGACACATTCCTCCTGCCGAGGTTTGAGGTTGAGAGCGGTGATACACCTGAAAACTACCTCGAAAGGCTTTCAGGGGAAGGCCTGCAGAGAAAGATTGGGTCTGAGCCATCGGAGTCCTATCTTAAAAGACTTGATTATGAGCTGAAGACGATCGAGAAGATGGGGTTTGCCTCCTATTTTCTTATTGTCTGGGACTTTATAAACTTTGCCCGTAACAGGGGCATACCCGTTGGCCCGGGCAGGGGCTCTGCAGCGGGCAGTCTCGTGGCCTATTGTCTGGATATTACCGAGATTGACCCGATTAAATACAACCTGCTCTTTGAACGTTTTTTAAACCCCGACCGCATCAGCATGCCAGACATAGATGTGGATTTCTGCAAGGACCGCAGACCCGAGGTCATAAACTATGTAGCTGAAAAATACGGCTCTGAACACGTTGCCCAGATAATAACGTTCGGTTCCATGGCCGCAAGGGCGGCTATCAGGGATGTCGGCAGGGCCCTTGATATCCCCTATGCAGAGGTGGACAGGATTGCAAAGCTCATCTCTGGCGGCCCTGGCGTTACCATTGACAGTGCAATGGCAGCAGAGCCAAAGCTCAGGGATGTATACAAGACCAAGCCCGAGATAAAGGAGCTGATAGACATTGCCAAGAGGCTGGAGGGTCTTTCAAGGCATGCCTCTACCCATGCCGCCGGTGTGGTCATATCTCCTACCCCGCTGACCGACTACACTCCCTTATATAAATCCCCTTCAGATGAGACCGTCACTACTCAGTTCGACATGAAATCCATTGAGGCTATAGGGTTACTGAAGTTCGACTTCCTTGGACTGAAAACCCTTACAGTGATAGAGGAAACCCTGAAATACCTGCAGGGCACGGATAAGGCGCTTGATATCAAATCAATCCCCTTTGATGACCTGAAGACTTACAAGCTCCTCTCGGACGGACATACCACCGGTGTGTTCCAGCTTGAGAGCTCGGGCATGAAGGAGATACTGGTAAAGATGCAGCCAAACAGGTTTGAAGACCTGATTGCACTTGTAGCCCTCTACCGTCCCGGACCTATAGGCAGTGGAATGATAGATGACTTTATCAGCAGAAAAAAGGGACTGACAAAAACGGAATATGAACTCCCACAACTACAGGAAGTCCTTGACGAGACTTATGGAGTGATACTCTACCAGGAACAGGTTATGAGGATCGCCAACAAGCTGGCGGGCTTCACCATGGGCCAGGCAGATGTACTGAGAAAGGCCATGGGGAAAAAGGACAGGGAAAAGATGGACAAACTCCTTGAGGAGTTTGTCAGGGGGGCCATGGCAAACGGTATTACAGAGGCAAAGGCACGGAAGGTTTTTGACCTTATGGCCTTCTTTGCAGAGTATGGATTTAACAAGTCTCATTCTGCAGCCTATGCCTATCTCTCATATCAGACCGCCTATCTCAAGGCCCATTTTCCTGTTGAGTTCATGGCCGCCAACCTCTCGCAAGAGGACTCGACCGACAAGATAGTACGGCTTATTAACGAGTGCAGGACCATGGGAGTTGAGATTCTCCCGCCGGACATAAACCTGAGCGAAAGCCGGTTTACTGTGGTGGGAAACTCGATAAGGTTTGGTCTCGATGCCGTTAAGGGTGTGGGTGAGGCCGCCGTAGAGCAGATACTGATGGCAAGAGAGGACGGACACTTTGAGTCAATCGAAGATTTAATAAAACGGATTGCCACGAGAAAGGTCAACCGCAAGGTAATGGAGAGTCTTGTAAAGGCAGGCGCCCTGGACAGCCTTATACCCGTTGCGGATTCCGAGCCTCGGAACGGGGACTCCAAAAAACCGGGAATCAATATGGTACGGGCTATGGCCATGGGCAGGACAAACAGGTTGATGGACGGCAAAAATAACCTCTCTCTCTTCGGTCAGCAGAGTTTCTTCGGCAGTGACGACGCAGAAGAAGTACAGCCGTGGAGTGATGATGAGCTCCTGAACGCCGAAAAGGAAGCCCTTGGCTTCTATATAACAGGACACCCTATAAATAAATATAAAAAGCTTCTTAAACTCATGGGCGTTTTAAAGACATCAAGGCTTGAAGAACTCGGTGATACCACTGAGATAGCGGTTTCAGGTATAATAAATACTCTTAAGAAAACCCTTACCAAGGGAAAATCAGAGCCCATGGCAGTGTATGTGCTTGAGGATGATGAGGGTACGGTTGAATGCATCGCCTTCCCGGAAATATACAGGAACTATTCCGATCTGATAGTAAAAAACAACCTTATCCTGGTCAGGGGAACGATTGACAAGAGCGAAAAGGGGATAAAAATACTCACAAGGGAGATAACCACCCCTGAGGATGCCTTTCTGAACCAGGAGTTCAAACTTGAAATGAGGCTTGATAAAAATATCATGGAGGACGGTGCACTGACGGAGATCAAGGATTTGTTATATAAACACAGCGGTAATTGTCCTGTATATATAAAGCTGAACGCAGGTGATTATGAAACAACACTGCTTACTGAATACAACATAAAACCCGATGTTGAAATTATCGAAACCCTGGAAGGCATTACAGGCATGGGAACAGTAAAACTCCTCCGGCTGAACGGGCATAAGGAAACGCACTATGCCAACAATAATCACTCATTCAGGAGAACCCGTAAATGATACGATACTATCTTGACTTTGAAAAGCCTATCCAGGAGCTTGAACTGAAGCTCGAAGAGCTTAAGCACCTCAGCAACGGACAGGACCTCAACATAACCGCCGAAGTTGAAAAACTTGAACAAAAGGCCGGGGAGATGAGGGATGATATATACTCAAGACTCACCCCGTGGCAGAAGACACAGATCGCAAGACATCCCGACAGGCCCTATACCCTTGATTACATAAATATGCTGACAGATGATTTTATGGAACTCCATGGTGACAGAAGATACTCGGATGACCCGGCCATTGTCGGCGGTATAGGCAGTATCGGAGGAACAGGCGTTGTGATTATCGGCCACCAGAAGGGCCGGGGAACAAAGGAGAGGATTAACAGAAACTTCGGCCAGCCCCAACCCGAGGGTTACAGAAAGGCCCTCAGACTGATGAAGTTTGCAGAGCGCTTTAACAAACCCCTGCTGACCTTCGTAGATACTCCGGGGGCATTCCCGGGAATTGGCGCTGAGGAACGGGGACAGGCTGAGGCAATAGCGGTAAATCTTATGGAGATGTCAAGACTGCGAATACCTGTAATCTCGATTGTCATCGGTGAAGGCGGCAGTGGGGGAGCCCTTGCAATCTCCGTGGCAGACAGACTCTATATGTTTGAACACTCCGTTTACTCGGTAATATCACCGGAAGGGTGTGCAGCAATACTCTGGAAGAAAAACGGCGATCTTGACACAGGGGAGTTCTCAAGGGCCGCAGAAGCACTGAAACTTACGGCACAGGACCTTTTGCGTTTCAGGATAATTGATGACATCATACCCGAACCACCCGGCGGAATACATAGAGACCCCCAGGGTGCTGCTGCAAAAATAAAGGAGACCGTTCTTACGACAATCGAAGAACTCAGAGGCAAAACCATCGAAAAACTCATTGAAGAAAGATATAAAAAAATAAGACGTATAGGGAAATTCTCCAAACTGGGATACTAACCACTGTTCCTTGCTCAACTCATTTCCGTCATAAGGCATCTCTACAATGCGCTCCTGTATTTTTATCATAACTTTCCCTTATAATATGATATAATATAATTATAGAGTTTCAATAGATGCAATTTTAAAAACGTCTCCCTTGATAAGAGTCTTGCTGAAAAGGCCATCCCTCATGAAAATGGAGATTAAATCCTGATGGATAACAAGGACAAAAGGAACTTCAAAAGATACAAAAAAGAGGCCGAGCTAATACTTAAGGCCAATACCGGAGCATATAAAGGCAGAGTAATTGATTATTCAGACGGTATCTGCGCCGTTATCAAAAATGCCTCTTCTATCGTATCAGGCACCACGGTCAACATAAAGAGTCATGAACTTGGAATAGAGTTTCTTGGTGAAGTTGTATGGGCAAAAAAGGTAATCCCTGATTTACAGGTCGGCATCAGGAGAGTTGATAACCTCAGGGGTTCTTTAAAGGATTTCAGACTGCCTGATATACTGAAGGGACTTCAGAAAACCACAAGCACGGGAACTCTTGAAATACATAATGACTCAATACAAAAGAAGATTTATATCAAAGACGGAGACCTGATCTTTGCCTCCTCCAACCAGGCAAAAGACAGCCTTGCAAAGGCCCTGTTAACGGCCGGTAAGATTACCGTTGACCAGTATAAAAAAACCGTTGAAATATCAGTGCAAACAGGAAAAAAGCAGAGCACAACCCTCGCCGAACTTGGTTATCTGTCCCCACAGGAATTCGTCCGGGCATTAAAAAATCAGGTCGAGATGATTATCCTGAGCAGCTTTAACGTTACAGATGCCGAATTTGAATTCCAGGAGGGTCCCCTTGATGCAGATGAGTCAATACCCCTCAGGATCAACGCCGTCAATCTCCTGTATCATGGTTACAAAAAGGTCAATGACCTACTGTATTTAAAAGAGGGGTGCCCCCCGCCGGATATTGAACTGAGTCTATCCAGGGACCCGGAGGAACTCATTCAAAACCTTTCCATGAGTGACGCAGACAGAAGGATCCTCTCTTATTTAGACGGCAAACACACAATAAAAGAGATACTGTCACTCGCTCAAACCAGTGACATAGAGACCTTCAAGACCATACACGCCCTCTTGAATATTGGAGCCATAGAATTAACAGAAGCTTCGGTCCCCTCAGCTGAGGGGATGGAGATAGACAACGAACTAATGGAAAAGATAGAAGAAATGCACAATAACTATAAGAGCCTCGGATATTATGGAATTCTCGGCATAAATGAAGGGGCATCGGAAGAGGAGATAAGAGAGGCGTATTACAGGGTAGCAAAAGAGTTCCATCCGGACAGATTTTTTTCCCTGCCGTCAGACGATATCAAGGAAAAAATAAACACAATATTTTCATATGCTACAGAGGCATATGAAACCCTTTCCGACAAGGCAAGCAGGAGTGAATACGACGGCTCTCTTTCCGTCAAATCTGCAAGGCCGCCTTCAAAGGCCGAAATGGCTAAGGCAAGGTTTAATCAGGGAAGGAGATTGCTGATGATAAGGAATTACACCGATGCAGCAACCCTGTTTGCCCAGGCAGTCTATTTTGACAGCTCCACAGCAAGTTATCACTACTATTACGGCCTTGCACTCAGCAAACTGAACAGGTTCAAGGAAGCAGCAAAGGCTATTAATGAAGCCGTTAAACTTAATCCACAAAAAGCCGACTATCTTGCTGAACTCGGTCATGTTTTTCTGATGCTTGGCTTTAAGGCAAGGGCCCGGAATTCCTTTAAAAGGGCTATTGAACTCTCAGCTTCAAATGAAAGGGCTATTGAGGGAATACTTAAAACGGAAAACAACAAAAAATCTATTTTTGGATCTTCGGAGAATCTCCTGCTGCGAATTTCCAAAAAATACGGCCTTAAGAGTAAAAAGTAGGATAACATACTGCAAACCGCAGCACTAAATTAAAAGGATATCCTGAATCCTATATTTCCTTGTCCACCTTCTCCTTGCTCTCTTCAGCAGGGCTGGAAGAAGGAGAACACGTCTCCCTGGTATCCGGTGTTCAGGTACGCAATCCGATCTTTGGCAGGACGGTCTGAAGCAGAATCCAGATTGCAACTATAATTCCAAGGGTCAAAAACAAAGCACTCATGACTTCTTGCCTTTTTTTGTGGTCTTTTGTTCGGCTTGTCTCTCTTCATAATCCACAAATTCAAGCACTGCCAGCGGCGCCTGATCCTTCAACCTCGTTCTTGTCTTGACAACTCTCAGATAACCGCCGTTTCTTTTAGTGAACCGCGGGGCTATCTCACTGAACAACTTTGCAATTGCAGCCCTGTTGGGCACATATGACAGTGCCGTCCTCTTTGAATGAAGGTCTCCCTTCTTGCCGAGTGTGACCACTTTTTCCGCAAGTGACCTTATTACCTTGGCCTTGGTTACCGTGGTCTCAATACGTTCATGCATAAAGAGATCGACCATCAGGTTTCTGAAAAGCGCCTTCCTCTGAAGTGTATTTCTGCCGAAATTCTTTTTATGTACTCTGTGACGCATCTTTTACCGTACCTCCCTCTGCCTGATACTTTTCCAGAACGTCGGGATCAATCTTCATCCCGAAGTTAAGTCCCATGGTTCTGAGGATTTCCTTGATTTCATTAAGTGATTTTCTGCCGAAATTCTTTGTCTTCAACATCTCCAGATCAGTCCTCTGCACCAGGTCGGCTATGATCTTTATGTTGGCATTTTTAAGACAATTGTAAGACCGCACAGAGAGTTCAAGCTCATCCACGGGCCTCAGGAGGTTCCGGTTAAAGTCCGAACTGCCTACATCATACACATCACCTGCATCATGTGATATCTCCTCGGATACCTCTTCCGACTCGTCAAAAATAAAGAGGTCGAGCTGGTCAATAAGTATACTTGAAGCCCTGGTTATGGCATTCTTCGGGGTGAGGCTTCCGTCCGTCCATAACTCGAGCACAAGCCTGTCATAATCCGTTGCCCTGCCGACCCTTGCCTTTTCAACCCGGAAATTCACTTTCCGGACAGGACTGTACACACTATCGATAGCTATGATATCTACAGGCTGCTCCTTCTCCTTATTCATCTCTGAAAGAACATAGCCCTTTCCCTTGGATACATAGAGTTCAGCATGGAACTCTGCATTCCTGTCAACTGTAGCAACAGGCAAATCCGTAGTGAGAACTTCAAGATTCGCCTCACATTGAATGTCGGCACCTGTGACATCCTTCGGCCCTGTGACGTCTATCCTTGCAACCTTCTTGCCGTCACCATAAATCTTAAACCTGATCTTCTTGAGGTTGAGTATAACGTCAACCATGTCTTCCTTAACACCCTTAATCGTGGAAAATTCATGCAAAACTCCCGGTATCCTCACCTGGGTAATCGCCGCACCCTCAATAGAGGAAAGCAGGACCCTCCGCAGTGAATTACCAAGGGTAGTACCATACCCACGCTCTAATGGTTCCGCTATAAGCTTACCGTATGTACTGGTAAGGGTCTCTTCGTCGAAGGCTATCTTCTCAGGAAACTGAAAGCCTCTTATCTTCAAACTCATTGGGCCTCCCTTTTCGTTATACGTGATACGTTATACGGTAATATAAACGTGCTCTCGTATTTTCGTATTTTCGTGTTTTCAAATTATCGTATTTATCTTAAATACAGGTTTTATTTTGAATACAACTCTACAATCAGGTTTTCTTTAACGTCAAGACCTATTGCTTCTCTTGAGGGTATGCTGATCAGTTTACCCCTGAAGTTATCGGCATCCAGTTCAAGCCACTCAGGTAATCCCCTGTGTTCAACTTTTGAAAGACTCTCCTCAATCAAAGGAATACCCCGCCTTGCCTCTTTTACTTCAATGACATCACCTACTTTCACCCTGAATGAAGCGATATCGGTAGCCCTGCCGTTGACAAGAATATGCCTGTGATTGACAATCTGCCTCGCCTGCCGTCTGTTTGATGCAAAACCAAGACGGTATACTATATTATCAAGTCTCAGTTCAAGAAACTGCAACAACAGCTCTCCTGTAACACCTCTTTTCCTCTGGGCCTCATGGAAGTAGTTTCTGAACTGTCTTTCAAGTACCCCGTATATCCTCTTGACCTTCTGCTTTTCTCTCAACTGAAGTCCGTAATCACTTATCTTGGTCCTTCTCGTGCCATGCTGTCCCGGCACGTATTTTCTCCTCTCAAAGGCACATTTATCTGCAAAACATCGATCCCCCTTAAGAAAGAGCTTGTCTCCCTCCCTTCTGCATAACCGACATAATGAATCCGTATACCTTGCCATTTATACCCTCCTCCTCTTTGGAGGCCTGCACCCGTTATGAGGAACCGGGGTAACATCCTTTATGATATTAATCTCCAGGCCTGTTGCCTGTATCGCCCTGATGGCTGATTCCCTTCCGGCACCAGGCCCCTTTATATAAACATCGATCTGTCTCATTCCCATATCAATGGCCCTCCTTGTTGCATTCTCCGCCGCTATCTGAGCAGCATAGGGAGTACCCTTTCTTGATCCCTTAAACCCGATACTGCCGGCAGTGGCCCATGAAACAACGTTACCGCCTTTATCCGTAATGGTAACAATCGTATTATTAAAAGTTGTCTGCACGTGAGCTACACCATAGGGTATGTGTTTCTTCTCCTTTTTTGGACCCTTTTTACGTTTTGCCATTATTTACCTCCCTTCTTTTTTCCAACCACGGTCTTCCTGGGTCCTTTTCTTGTACGTGCATTTGTCTTTGTCCGCTGCCCTCTTACAGGTAATCCCATCCTGTGTCTGATACCACGGTAGCAACCAATGTCCATTAACCGCTTTATATTCATGGAAATCTCTTTCCTGAGTTCACCCTCAACCTTATAGTCTCTGTCTATAACAGAGCGGATCTTTACTATCTCATCATCGCGGAGGGCTCTGACTCGTGTATCAGGGTTTATCCCGGTTTCATCAAGTATCTTCCTGGATAGTGACCTCCCAATTCCCATGATCCTTGTCAACCCTATCTCAACCCTTTCATTCTTGGGTAAGTCTACCCCAGCAATCCTTGCCATTCTACCTCCTTATCCCTGTCTCTGCTTGTGTTTAGGATTTTCACAGATTATCCTGATAACACCTTTTCTCTTTATTACCTTACATTTAGCGCATATTGGTTTTACAGAAGCCCTGACTTTCATGCATCCTCCAAAAAATCATTACGAGGTACGGGTTACGTGTTGCGGGTCTTGCTTCCATTTTATTAACCCCGCAAGGCATAACCTGAAACTCGTAACTTTATTTATATCTGTATGTAATCCTTCCTTTTGTAAGGTCATATGGTGATAACTCCACCAGCACCTTGTCCCCAGGCAATATCTTTATATAATGTATCCTCATCTTGCCTGAAATATAAGCAAGTATGGTCTGCCCATTATCGAGTTCGACCCTGAACGTGGCATTTGGAAGCGCTTCTACAACCGTCCCATGGACTTCTATGTTCTCTTCCTTTGGCATTTAAACTTAAATTATACCCCCTTCAGGCCCATTTAGTCAATATTTTGGGATGATTTTTTGCTACAAGCACCGTATGTTCAAAATGTGCAGAAAGTTTTCCATCCGCTGTCTTCGTTGTCCACCCGTCTTTAAGTATAATCACCTTGTAACTCCCCTCATTCACCATTGGTTCAATGGCAAGGGTCATTCCTTCTCTTAATACCGGCCCCTTGCCGGGAGGACCAAAATTTGGAATCTGTGGTTCCTCATGCAGAGACCGCCCCACACCATGGCCCACAAATGCCTTGACTACGGAATACCCGTTGGATTCCACGAATCGCTGTATGGCATTTGATATATCCGATACGCGGTTATTGGGCGTCGCCTTCTCAATGCCCATATAAAGGGCCTGCTCTGTTACCCTGAGCAACCTCTCGGTTTCAGGAGGGATTTGTCCGACGGGTACAGTGACTGCGGCATCACCAATGAATCCCTTGTATATCACTCCAAGGTCGATGCTGACGATATCACCTTTCTTAAGCCTTACACCGGCTGACGGTATTCCGTGAACAACCTCACTGTTCACAGAGGCACAGATACTTGCAGGATATCCCCTGTAACCCTTAAAGGCCGGTTCCCCCCCCCGACTCTTTATAACCTCTTCGGCTATCCGATCAAGTTTCCTGGTTGTAACATTGGGGGCTATCACCCCTTTGATAGCTAAAATGGCTTCAGCAACAATCTCGGAGGCCTTCACCATCTTCTTTATCTCGTCCCTTGACTTTATAATAATCACTTAATAATCACGCCCGGCATACCGTACTACCCCTTCCTGCCCCTCGCCTTGCCTTTTCTGAGGAACCCTTCATACGAACGCGTTATCAGATGTGATTCTATCTGGGAAACTGTATCAAGTGCCACGCCGACAACAATCAGGAGCGAAGTTCCTCCGAAATAAAAGGGAACGTTAAACTGTTTTATCAGAATTGTCGGCAAGACACATACAACGGAGAGATAAATTGCACCAATAAAGGTCAACCTCGACAAAACCCTGTATAGATATTCAGCTGTTTTCTGCCCTGGTCTGATACCGGGGATGAACCCTCCATACTTCTTCAGGTTGTCAGCCACATCAACCGGGTTGAAGACTATAGCAGTGTAAAAATAACTGAAAAATATAATCATACTTACAAATATAATCGTATAGGAAACAGTCCCCGGAGAAAGTTGCCTTGCAAATGACTGAACCCAGGGGATTGAAATAAATCCTGCAATTGTGGCCGGAAACATGATAATTGATGAGGCAAATATCGGCGGTATAACACCTGCAGTGTTTACTTTCAGCGGGAGGTGCGTTGACTGGCCACCGTAGACCTTTCTGCCCACAACCCTCTTTGCATACTGCACGGGAATCTTCCTCTCCCCCTTTTCTATGAAAATTATGGCCCCGACAACAAAAACCATCATAGCCACCAGGATGATGAGGAATATTATGGAAAGCTCTCCAGCACTTACAAGCCTTACAGTACTTACTATGGCATTCGGCAGCTGTGCCACAATACCGGCAAAGATTATAAGGGATATCCCGTTACCTATTCCCCGTTCGGTTATCTGCTCACCAAGCCACATTATAAAGGCAGTGCCCGCAGTAAGTGTTATCATGGTCATTAACCTGAAACTCCAGCCGGGGTGCTGAATAAAGGCCCCCTGGGCCATGCTCTCAAGCCCCACTGCTATACCAAAAGACTGGACAATACTGATAAGGACAGTACCGTATCTCGTATATGTTACTATCTTCTTTCTTCCCTCTTCACCCTCTTTTGCAAGTTTGCCGATAGCGGGGATTACAACCGTGAGCAGTTGAAGGATAATGGATGCGCTGATATAAGGCATGATACCAAGGGCAAATATAGTCACCCTTGAGAGGGCACCACCAGAGAAGATATCAAAGAAATTCATAAGTGCCCCACCCCTAGCGGTCAGAAACTTGCTTAGTTCCTCACCATTGATTCCGGGTGTGGGAATATGCGCACCAATTCTGTATACTGCAAGCAGGAGCAGGGTAAACAAGATCCTGTTTTTAAGTTCTTCGATCTTGAATATATTCTGAAAAGAAGAGAGTGCTCCCAACTATATCACCTCGGCTTTCCCGCCGGAAGCATTTATTTTCTGTGTGGCAGAAGAGCTGAAAGCATGCGCCTTGATATTCACCGGCCTGGAGAGTTCACCGTCTCCGAGGATCTTTAATCCATCTTTAATATCCTTCAGAATTCCTCTCTCAAGCAACAACTCCGGGGTTATAGTATCGGCATCTTCTATATTTGAAAGAACCCTGAGGTTTGTTATGGCGAATTCCTTTCTGAACGGCGCATTACTGAAACCCCGCTTGGGAAGTCTCCTCTGCAAGGGCATCTGCCCCCCCTCAAAACCCGGACCCTTCGTACCCCCGGAACGGGCTTTTTGTCCCTTGTGTCCTTTACAGGAGGTCTTTCCATGTC
>CAZXDE010000041.1:0-13211 GCA_964639515.1 uncultured Thermodesulfovibrio sp. | reverse complement strand
CCCGGTTGAAAACTCCAGGGAATAAAGGCTGTAAAACCACCGGTCCTGTCCTGAAGCGCCCTTATGACATCAAGGTGTTCAATTATGTCCTCCTCCCCTTCAATGGAACCGAACATCATGGTTGCAGTGCTTCTTATCCCGAGTCCATGTGCTTCCTCCATGACCTCAAGCCATTCGGACGACCTTATTTTTTTCGGACTTAACACCGCTCTCACCCTGTCCGACAGGATCTCGGCGCCTCCGCCAGGTATTGAATCAAGGCCTGCATCCTTGAGAGTCAAGAGGGTTTCCCTGAGAGTAAGGCCGGATTTTCCGGCAATGTAGCTTATCTCGGGTGGTGAAAAACCATGCACATTTATATCAAACCGTTTTTTTATGGACTTCAGCATTTCTGTATAAAAGGAGAGGTCCAGCGCCGGATGGAGCCCGCCCTGGATGAGTATCTGAGTACCACCCTGATGTATCGTCTCCCTGATCTTTTCAAAGAGCTGCTCCTCATTTAAGATATAGGCCTCCGGAGAGTCCGGGTCCCTGTAAAATGCACAAAACCTGCACTTATTTATACAGACATTGGTATAGTTGATATTCCTGTCCACAATAAAGGTAACGATACCATCCGGATGGAGGTCTTTCCTTATTCCGTCAGCTATCTTTCCAAGCTCAAGCAGGTCGGAATTCTTTAACAGATTTAATGCGGTTTTTTTATCTATTCTCGTTTTTTTCACTCATAAACCTTCACTGCTTCATAAAAAGCATCCCTCTCAACAGGTATTTTACCCGCCTTCCTGATAAGGTTTATCATCTGTTCCTTTGCAAGCCCTTCACCTGTCATGGCACCTGCAGCGTGGGTAATCTTCTCTTCAATGACTGTGCCGTCAATATCATCTGCGCCGAACAGGAGTGCCACCTGTGAGAGTTTTTCACCAAGCATAACCCAATATGCCTTTATGTGGGGGAAGTTGTCAAGCACAAGCCGGCTGATTGCTATTGTCTTTAAATCATCGATTCCCGAGGGATACCGGCCGCCCATGTCTGTATTTTGGGGATGATAGGAGAGGGGGATGAATGCCTGAAACCCGCCTGTCCGGTCCTGGAGTTCTCTCAACCTTACAAGGTGGTCTATCCTGTCTTCGTATGATTCAAAATGACCGTACAGCATCGTAGCGTTTGTTTTTATGCCACATAAGTGTGCCGTCTTGTGAACTTCAAGCCACCTTTCACCGGTTATCTTTTCAGGGCAGAGCCTCTTCCTTATGCTCCCGGCAAATATTTCCGCCCCTCCACCAGGCATGGCATCAAGACCTCTGTCTTTAAGACTTAACAGGGTATCCCTCAGTCCAAGGTTGCTGATCCTTGAAAAGTAATCCACCTCAACTGCTGTAAATGCCTTGATATGGATCTGAGGAAAGTGCTCTTTTAGCGATTTCAGCAAACTTAGATAGTACCCGAAGGGCCGGTCAGGGTGAAGGCCACCGACTATATGGACCTCTCTGAGACCTTCGGGAGAGAGTTCAATTTTCCTTAGAATTTCATCAATTGATAACTCAAAGGCGCCTTTTTCACCCTTTGACCTGCTGAAGGCACAAAAACGGCATCGGTTCACACATATGTTTGAGGGATTTACATGGCGGTTCTGGATAAAATAAGCCCTGTCATCGTTTTTTTTCTCTGCAACAAAGGTCGCAAGTTTACCCAGTGTGTGGATGTCGTCATCCTGAAAAAGGGCAACCGCCTCTTCAGAAGTGATCCTTTCATTGGCAAGGATTTTCTGCTCTATGTATTCACTTATGGCTCCTTTACTCGACATAAGCGCACACTTTATTCCTCCCGGAGCCTTTGGCAAGGTACAGGGCCTTGTCTGCCCTGTCTATAAGGTCTTTCCTGTTCAGGGCATGATCCGGAAAGCAGGCAACACCGATACTGAGTGTAATTTTTGCTTCTTTTCCGTCTAAACGCAATGTCTGGTTTTCCACTGATTCCCTGATCCTTTCTGCTACTACCATTGCCCCTTCCAGTGGAATCTCCGGTAATATAATGGCAAATTCCTCTCCACCATACCGGGCTGCAAAATCAACCGTCCTTATATTCTCAACGAGGGTACAAGAGATTCTCTTCAGCGCTTCATCACCGGACACATGGCCGTATGCATCATTGAATTCCTTGAACAGATCGATATCTATCATTAGCAGGCTTACCTTGTTGCCAAACCTCCTTGCCCTTTCAAGCTCCTCCTCGAGCCTTTCCTGAAAGGCCCTGTGGTTGTTCAATCCGGTAAGGCCATCCGTACTTGCCATCTTCACTATCCCTTCATGAAGATTAACCTTTTCAATGGCAAATGCAGAGTGAAAGGCAAGGGTTAGAAGGAGGTCTTCATCCTCTGATGAAAAAGAGCGTGAACCTTTCTTATCAGACACAGCAAGCACCCCTATGGCCTCCCTCCTCAACATAATGGGAACAATAAGCAGGCTCCTTATGTCGGGATGTTTATCCGGAAAACCCTGAAAATCAGGTACTTCCCCAATATTTTCCGTTCTTAGCGGGGACAGTTCCTTGAAAACTTTTTTTATAACGCCACTGACCTCGGTTTTGCACTTCCCGGTGGGCCCCAGGGAAGAATAGAAATCCGTTATCCTCTCATGTTGGTCAATAATAAGAATGGCTGATTTTTCCGCTCTGAGAAGGTCCTTTACCCTGTCCATAATACTCTCAAGTACCACTTCTCTATCCATGGTTGTATGGAGATGGGCAGAGAGCTCATTGAGTATGTTCAGCTCCCTTATAGTCCTCAGATATCCCTTTACCATGTTTTTATACATCCGTTCCTTTTTAATAAAAAGAAACAGGAGAATAAGGACGATGATCAGAAGGGAGGTTAAAGCTATAACTGTTAATTCCATCAATACGCTGTCCTGACAAAGGATAAAACGGTCTTCCTGACAGAGGGATTAAAGAGTACCCTTGCATGGTTCAGGGCTAAATTGTGGTGTTCGGAGGTATGCGGAGCCTGTGAACTCTTTTTAGGTAGGTGATCCATTAACCCGGCGGTTTATTTGCTTTTAACTTCCTGACTATTTCGGGTAACTGATCTTTTAGCTCAGGATGCTTTCTGCCAAGGAATAACTTTATTCCCTTGAGCTCAAGCTTGACATCTTCAACTTCCGATACCGCGGCATCAAGTCTCTGAATCTCCGACACAAGTGTCTGAATCTCCTTTTCCAGGAGGTTTATCTTCTCACTCAATTCCCTTTCTTCTTTCATGGCCCCCTCCCCAGTCTATAGATTTAAATCTTTCGTTAAAAACGTTAAAAAGCTGAAAGAGTTATAAGTAATAAACAAGACTGTCCGGTTTCCTGATCACCAGCATAAAACTGCTTCTATCGTTTATTCTTCATTCTCCTGCGGAGTTTTTTATGCTTGTGCTTGTTAATCTTTTTTTTACGCCACTTCTTGACATTGCCCACTCAATCACCTCCTTTTTTTCAGTTTTTCAATATGTCGATTGATAATCTTTAATTACCGGTTTTTGTTCTTACCTGTTCCATGAATGCCTCAAGTTGCAACTCCGTAGTTGAAGAATCAGCTCCGTCATAGGGGATACTGATTGATGGAATCCCATATTTCTTCGTAACTCCCCTCATAATGGCCGTCACAACCGTACCGGGCATACATCCAAAGGGCATGGCATTTATGATCCCGGAAACACCCTTACCTATAAGGTCGATAGACTTGCCTATGCTCATAATGGCCTCTCCTTCAAAGGATTCGTGCAGATAAGGAGCTGCCTTTTTCAATATATCCCCGGTATCAGGTTCGTGCAATGTTCTCAGAAAACCATTGAACGGCCTTTCGAGTTTGCCGGTTATTCTCTTTTGAAAGAGCCTTTTTAAGAGAATAGATATAATACCAGAGATGTCTTTTTTTCGCAAGGTCTTTTTAAGGGACATCAGGTTTATATAATAAATCCATTCATCTACCGGGGAAAGCCAGACCTTACCTCCAAGGGTCTCTATCTTTCTGACGAGGTCCTCGTTAGAGAACCTGTTGGACCTTACGAATATCTCGCCCACTATCCCTATCAGGGGTTTTTCTCCATGCTCGGTGGGGAGGTTGTCAAAATCTTTTTTTATCTGTGACATCAACGGCATTATGTTACCATTGGAGCCGCTCAGGGTTGTGGTCAGCTTCTGCAGATATTGATGATAGAGCTTATCAGCAGAGCCTTTCTCCTTTTCGTAAGGTCTGCTCTCGTGCAGACATTTTGTGAGGATTTCAAAGGCCACAATTCCCTCCCAGGATCTTGACACAAAATCCTTGCCAACGACCCCAAGGTCCTTATAAAAAGTTACATCCTGCACGGGCGTGAAAATGGGCACATCCTTAATCCCGACTTCATCAAGTACCATCCGGTGAAAGACATTGTATTGACCGAATCTGCAGGGCCCCGTACCCGAGGGCATAAAGAAGGCTGACTCTTCCGGCTTGAAATCTCCGGAAAAGACCTTTTTGAGCATATCCCCGGTTGTAACCGTGCATGGATAACACTCCTTTCCCGTAACATATCTCCTGCCGAATTCGAGTGCTTCCGCGTCGGTCTCGGGTAACACCTCAGCAGGTATACCGCAATGCTCAAATGCCGCCTTCAGGGCAAATGCGTGATCGGACATCCTCGGCAGATAAACAGTCCTTTGTTTCCCTGAGGACCGTTTGACTGAAAACTCTACCTTCTGCGGTATATGGGTCTCTCTATACTGTATTTTACCGGTAGAAATCTGGGCATCAATGCTATCGAGAAATGCCTCGCATCTTGTGATTGCACCGGCATCAGCACTATGTTCATCTATCTCGACATAGAGATATGGTTTTCCGGAAAGTTCCTTTTCAAAGAATTTCTGTATAAAGGAATCAGGCCCGCAGGAAAAATTCCCTATAAAAACAGGATAGAGGAACTTGTTTTTCTTAATGGCCCTTGCTGCCTTAAGTATCCTCTGACCGGACCTCCAGTACATATCAGGCCAGTCATTATGGATATCCTCTTCAGAAAGGAAATCCATTGGCAGGGAAAGCACATCAAGGGAGGCAAGTTTTCTCGGTATTTCAAGATTTACACCCATATCAAAGGCATTATAAGCACGGCCCACTATTACAATGGTCCGTTTGTTCAGGGTGGACAAAACCTCCCTGCCCCGAGTCTTAATTTTTTTTATAAATTCATCCTGTGCCTCCTGTGCCTTTCTCATTGCCCTTCTGATCTCACCGGAGGTAATACCGAAATGCCTCATGCTCCTCTTGATCTCTTTTAAAACAAAGGGTTCCCCGTTCTTTAGTTTTATAACAGGCGAGACAACAGCGGCATTTTCAAAGGCCACACGTATCTGATACGGGAAACTCTGGGTAAGGGGACAGGCATGGCCTTCCTCATATGGGTCATCCACAGAATTCATATTTATAAAACTTGGTATAAAGAGGGTTTCCACACCCTCCTGAAGCAGATGCCTCACATGCCCGTGTGAGACCTTGACAGGAAAGCATGTCTCGGCCAATACCGTTTCAAGCCCGAGGCCGACGATTCTCCTGTTTGTTTTAGGTGAGACCACCACCTCAAAACCTAACTCCCACAGGAGTGTACTCCAGTAAGGAAGATAATCATGAAAGTAAAAGACATAAGGGATTCCTATCCTGCCCCTGCGGAAAGTTGTACCTGATTCTTTTACCTTCTCGGCACGTTCTGCATGTGACCTCCAGAGTTCCCCTTCCCTGAAGGCAAAGAGGTCGGGTATTTCCGTTTTTACCCTTCTTCGTACATCGTACTTTTCACACCTGCCGCCATAAAAGAGGAAGTCATCCTCCCCCTCGATCTTAACCCTGTTAATCTCACACATGTTTTCACAGCTCCTGCACTCAAAGGAACTCTGCCGGTAGGGTCTGCCGGCAAGGTCAAAACCCTTGAAGGAAGTTCCTGAAAAAGCAGTCCTCCCTGAGGACTTTTCTCTTACAGCCTGCAAATGCTCCCTTGCTATCAGGGCCATTCCTATGGCACCCGTTACATCGTGGTTCGGCGGTACGGTTACGGTTCTTCCTGTAAACTTCTCAAAGGCTGCCACTACCGTCTTGTTAAAAGCAGTCCCGCCCTGGAAGAAGATATGTTCCCCAATCTGTCTTCCGGCAACCACACGGTTAATGTAGTTTTCCACTATGGAGTATGCAAGGCCGGCAAGGAGGTCGTTTTTTTGGGCTCCGCGCTGGAGGTTTGCCATAAGGGAATTCTCCATGAAGACGGTGCACCTCTCACCGAGCCTGCATGGATGGCTTGATGAAAATGCACAGTCGGCAAACTCCCCCTTGATGGAGATGTTCAGTTTCTCGGCCTGTTCTTCAAGAAATGAGCCTGTGCCGGCAGCGCAGGCCTTGTTCATCTCAAAGTCCACTATTATGCCGTCGCGAAGGGAGATATATTTTGAATCCTGTCCCCCGATTTCAAAGATTGTATCAACTTCAGGGTCTATAAAAACGGCTGCTGTTGCCTGTGCGGTAATCTCGTTTTTTACAATATCAGCGCCGACAAAGTCTGCAATCATGTACCTGCCGGAGCCTGTAGTGCCAACGCCGCATATCTCGACATCATTGCCCACCTCTCTTCCTACCTCCAGCAGACCCTGCCTCACAGCCTCAATAGGTCTTCCTGCCGTCATCAGATACCTCTTTGCAATCAGTCTGCCCTCTTCATCTATAACAGCAAGGTTTGTGCTGATGGATCCGATATCAATACCCAGATAAACCTTTTTTTTCTGCTCCAATGCTTTTCTTTGCCACCTGCCACCTGCCACCTGCCACCCGGCCTCTGTCAGCAGGTGTCTCTCTCTGAACCCGTCTCCTTCTTCAATGAGCGGCCTGTGGCCTGAATCATTCTGTCCGAGTGAGGAGAGTGTCTCTTCAAGTCTGCCGAAGTTCAGGGCAGTTGTCTTCTTCTCATCCAATGCCTTGAGAGCCGTTCCAATCGCACCCATGAAAGCCGTATGCTCTGGAATTATCAACTCATCAAGCTCGAAAATCTCCTTAAATGCCTTTACCATTCCCTTATTCAGTGCCACCCCTCCCTGAAAGGATACCTTGAAAGGAACCGGTCTTCCCCTTACGATTGAGCCTTTAAAATTCCTTGCCACTGCAAGGCAGAGCCCGGCCACAATATCGTCCATAGGTGTTGCAATCTGCTGCAGGTGGATCATGTCCGACTTTGCAAAGACACTGCAACGCCCTGCAATCCTTGGAGGATTTTCAGACCTCAATGCCATCTCGCTGAATTCCTCAATACTCAATCTCAGCCTCTCTGCCTGCTGGTCAAGGAAAGAGCCGGTACCTGCCGCACAGACTGAATTCAGTGAAAAATCTTTTATTGCGTTGCCTTCGAGGATAATAAGTTTTGAATCCTCTCCACCCATCTCGATAATGGTATTGACATCCGGGTAGAACCTTTTTGTGGACGTGCAGTTGGCCACAAGTTCATTGATATGAGCGGCACCTGTAGCCCTTGCCATCAGCTTTCCGGTAGACCCTGTAAAAACTATCATGAATTCGTGATAATCGGAAGAGACCTCCCTCAGGACCTCAAGGGCCGTATTTACAGGATGCCCCTTATGCCGGCGATAGATAGTCAGGAGAACGTTTCCCTGCTCATCAATAATGGCTATTTTTACACTTACAGAACCACAGTCCAGACCTGCCGTAAGGGCCATCTTTTAACCTCCCTTGTAACACTTGCTATAGATAATCAGGAAACATCCCCTGGAGATTGTAACCGGCAACCCCTCAGGACATTTCAAATGTTATCATGAAATTACTGAATAGTTTATAAAAAAACCTTACGTTGGGGCAATCTTAGTGGTAATATATCAGTATCATAATGACCTATCTTAGATTAAAAATAAAAGTAAAGGGCCTCGTTCAGGGTGTGGGATTCAGACCCTTTGTCTTTAACCTTGCCGGTTCTTTAGATCTCAAAGGTTTTGTGAAGAACACGTCTGAGGGTGTAGTAATAGAGATTGAGGGAAAGCGCGCCGGTCTTTTCCTGGAGCGTCTCAGAAATGAAAAACCGTTGCTTTCCGATGTAGAGTCAATCGATGTAGAGTCAATCGATATAGTGAAACTTCCTGAGTGCGGGTCTGGGGGTTTCACCATTTTGCCGAGTGAGGATAATGGCAGCATAACCCATATCTCTCCGGATATATCCATCTGCAATGACTGCCTGTCCGAGCTCCTCAACCCCACGGACAGAAGATACCTTTACCCGTTTATAAACTGTACAAACTGCGGTCCGAGATACTCTATTACAAGGGCGATACCATATGACCGGCCAAATACCACAATGGTTTGTTTCAATATGTGTCATGACTGCAACAGTGAGTATGAAAACCCTGAAGACCGGAGATTTCATGCACAGGCAAATGCCTGTCCTCTCTGTGGTCCCCGGCTCAGCTTTCAGATCAAAAACCCTTTATTTAAAATGTATGAGGGTGAAGAACCGGTTTCTTCAGCAATAAGGGTACTTAAGGCAGGTGGCATTGTTGCCGTAAAAGGCCTTGGAGGTTTTCATATTGCCTGTGATGCTGAAAACAAGGATGCTGTAACCCTGCTGAGGGAGAGAAAACAGAGGATTAACAAGCCCTTTGCAATTATGGCCCCTGACATGGATACCGTAAGAGGGCTCTGTTATGTAACAGAAGCAGAGGCACAGCTCATGCTCTCCCGCCGGAGACCGATAGTGCTCCTGAAAAAAAGACCTGACTGCAGACTGCCGGAAGGAGTGGCCCCGAAAAACCGGTGTCTTGGTTTTATGCTCCCCTATACCCCGCTTCATCACCTCCTCTTTTTCTATCCGGAAAAAGACGGTGAAGGAGAAGGGGCACCGAACTTCCGTTGCCTGATAATGACGAGTGGAAACCTTTCGGAAGAGCCGATAATACATGAAAATGAGGCTGCAATGGAGGGGCTTGCAGGGATTGCAGATGCATTTTTACTGCATAACAGGGATATATTCATGAGGGTGGATGATTCGGTTGTACGGAAAAACGTTTTTATCCGTCGCTCAAGGGGATACGTGCCGGAGGCAATAGCAATTAAAGGGACGGGGCCTGAGGTGCTTGGCGTGGGTGCGGACCTGAAAAATACCTTTACCCTGACCAGGGATACCTATGCAATACCGAGTCAGCATATCGGTGATATGGGAAATTTTGAAACCCTGAAATTCTTTGAAGAGACACTTGAAAACCTTAGAAAACTCTACAGGATCAACCCGGTTGCAATAGCCTGTGACATGCATCCCGGGTATTATTCGACAAGGTGGGCAGAAGCTCAACCTTTAGAGGAAATGAGGGTACAACATCACCATGCTCATGTGGCCTCTGTCATGGCGGAGGCAGGGCTCAGGGACGAGGTGATAGGGGTGGTACTTGACGGCTCCGGCTACGGGACTGACGGCAATATCTGGGGCAGTGAGTTTCTGATTGCCGACCTCAAGGGATTTAAGCGTCTCTGTCACTTCAGTTACATGAAACTTCCCGGTGGTGAGATGGCAATAAGGGAGCCCTGGAGAATAGCCCTGGGCTGGCTGCAGGAGGTGACCGGAAGGGATGCCTTGCAATACATTGAGAGAATCGGCTTTCTGCACCACTTTGGTGAAGAGAGGATTAAAAATGTGTTGAGGCTGATTGATCTGCCCGAGTTTACCCCCTATAGCTCAGGTGCCGGAAGATTGTTTGATGCCGTGGCTGCAATTATCGGTATAGCTGATACAAACACCTATCAAGCCGAGGCGGCAACAGCGCTTGAGTCTTGTGCTGCAGAAGGTATTACTGAAGATTACCCGGTGGATATAAAGTTTGCCGACCCCATGGTGGTGGATTTTTCCTTTACATTGCTGAGGATGTTGGAGGACATTACGTCCGGAACCGGCAGAGGTATTATATCCGCGCGGTTTCATAATACCATCATCACGACTATAATAAGGGTGGTAAATAAACTCCATAGCCTTACAGGCATAAGGGATGTAGTGATTTCAGGAGGGGTTTTTCAGAATCTTTATATCGCTGAGAGGGTTTTGGAAAGGCTTAAAGGGGATGGCTTCAGGATCTACTGTAACAGGCGGATGCCTCCCAACGATGCAAACATATCACTTGGCCAGGCGTATATATTAAGGGAGAGGCTGCGGCAGTGAAGAATCTTATCGAAAATATCCATCTGATGATGAAAAAGATTGGTCGTCCTGTGAGACTGATGGAGGTCTGCGGCACTCATACCGTTGCCATATTCCGTCATGGCATAAGGACCGTCCTGCCCGACGGGATTCTGCTGCTGAGCGGGCCGGGATGTCCGGTCTGTGTAACCTCCATTGAAGATATAGACAAAGCAGTAAAGATAGCCGGTCAGCCCGGTGTAGTACTTACCACATTCGGGGACATGATGAGAGTTCCCGGTTCCCGTGAAAACCTTCAGGAGGCAAGGGCCGACGGTGCTGACATACGAGTCCTCTACTCTCCGATGGACGCCCTCGGAATTGCAGTGGAAAATCCCGACCGGAGTGTGGTATTCTTTGCAACCGGGTTTGAGACGACCTCTCCGTCTGTGGCAGCCACTCTCTGTGAGGCAGACAGAAAGGGGATAGATAATTTCCATATATATCCAAATCACAAACTCGTGCCCCCGGCCCTGAGGGCCTTACTTGACGATGAGAGGGTTAAAGTGGACGGTTTTATCCTGCCCGGGCATGTAAGCACTATTATCGGCAAAAGACCCTATGAATTTATTTCACGGGATTATAAAAGGCCTTCCGTTATCGCGGGGTTTGAGGCAAGGGATATCCTTGAGACAATCGCCATGCTCCTTGCACAGCTTATCAAGGGGGAGGCCGGGGTTGAGATACAATACGTCAGGGCGGTAAGGGCAGAGGGTAATCCCAGAGCTACCTCCTTAATCTCGACCTGTTTTATGCCTGTGGACACCCAGTGGCGTGGTATCGGCACAATCACCGGAAGCGGTCTTTCCCTGCGGGAGGAGTTCAGACACAGAGATGCCTCAAAACTCTTTGATATCACAGTAAGAAGCAAGCCCGGGATAAGTGGATGTGCATGTGGAGACGTACTGAAGGGCATAAAAATACCGACTGATTGTCCCCTGTATGGGAAGAAATGCACCCCTGAAAACCCTGTTGGCGCCTGCATGGTAAGTACAGAGGGAAGCTGCTCGGCATTTTACAGGTATGATGATGGACTTCGATAAATTAGTGAAGATAATGGAGGCATTGAGGGGTGAAGACGGTTGTCCCTGGGACAGGGAACAGACCCGGCAGTCCCTGAAGCCGTTTCTGATAGAAGAGGCTTACGAGTTACTTGAGGCAATTGAGGAAGACGATCCTGTAAAGATAAAGGAGGAGTTGGGAGACCTCCTTTTTCAGATAGTCTTTCATGCCCGGATAGCCGGGGAGAAAGGGGAATTTGATATCCAGGACGTCATAGAGGCTATTTCCGGGAAGATGGTCTCCCGCCATCCCCACGTGTTCGGAGGCAAGAGGCTCAGGACGGCAGATGAGGTACTTGACAGATGGGATGAGCATAAACGGCAGGAGGGCAAGCTTAAGGAATCAATCCTTGAGGGTATTCCAGGGAATCTGCCCTCGCTATTAAAGGCACACAGGGTTCAGGATCGGGTATCAAGGGTGGGATTTGACTGGGAGAAGGCGGAAGATGTAGTTAAAAAGGTTGAAAGTGAGCTTGATGAGTTTAAAACTGCACTTAAAGGCGGAGATGAAGTGGAAGTCGAGGAGGAATTTGGGGATGTTCTCTTTACACTCGTAAACTTATCCCGATTTGTCGATATTAACCCTGAAGAGGCCCTCCGCAAGACAATATCAAGGTTTATCCGCCGTTTCAGCTATATCGAGACAAGTGCAAAGCGGGAGGGGAGGGCCCTTGCCGACTATACACTTGAGGAGATGGATCATCTCTGGGAAGAGGCAAAAAAAGCAGAAAAATATAGCTAACCGATATTATTTTGCTTTAAAGATTAATAAAAGAGGAAATTCACCTGTTTTTAGGCTTGACACCTTCGGCATTTAGGAATATATTAAAATTATATCGGGGTTAATTTTAATTTATAAGGAGGTGGCTAATGGCAAAGAAACAGGAATCAAAAGAGCTGGTAAAGTCGGAACCATCAAGAGTACTTGCACCCTTTGAGGAGATGGAGCGGTGGTTTGAAGATGTTTTCAGAAGACCCTTTTCTTTGCTGGGTCCTTCATGGCTGCCGAGGATGAGGTTCCCGGAACTCGAAGAGATATCTCCAGTTGTAGATATCTATGAAGAAGGCGATAATGTGGTGGTAAAGGCGGAGATACCCGGGATTAAGAAAGATGATATTGATGTAAGCCTGACTGACAATACCATAACTATCTCCGGAGAAAAGGAGAAGGAGGAGAAGGTCGAGAAGAAGAATTATTACAGGCTGGAGCGCTCCTATGGTTCCTTCACACGTACCTTCCGCCTGCCTGCCGAAGTTCAGTCCGACAAGGCCAAGGCCAAGTTTAAGGACGGGATTCTCGAAATAAGGATTCCAAAGACTGAAGAAGCCAAAAAGAGGGAGAAGAAGGTGAAGGTTGAATAGATTTTATGGTGATAATGGTGACAGGTGTCAGGTTACAGGTAATATACTACCTGTATACTACCTGCTTGACACCTACCGCCTACCACATTTTACCCTAACGACTCGGATTCTCTTAAAAAGTGCTTCATGGTTTTATCATCATAGATGCAGAACTCAATAAGCTCAATTTTTACCTCCATAATAAGCAGCTCCTCTTTATCTGAATTTGCAGGTCCTTCTGACAGTCCTGTATCAATGGAAATTAAACACAGAGGCACTGAATAAAATGTTATTCATAAATAATTCATAAATATAGAATAATATTTATGAAAGAACAAAAAAAGTCAACAAATAAACGTGTAAATAAACCATGAAGTTCATCATGTTTTATTTGACGGAATTCTCCCTTGACAACGATCATATTATCTGCTATATCTTAAAAAGGATGTATAAGGGGAGAATAAGGCAGTAGAATTGTAGTTGAGGTTTCTTGTGATGCACTTTCTGTCGGAAAGTAAGGAAATCCGTTAAGGCCATAAGGGTTTTTTATAACTGTTTTAGTTTTGGGAGTAATTGAAAAATGA
>CAZXDE010000040.1:11886-13358 GCA_964639515.1 uncultured Thermodesulfovibrio sp. | reverse complement strand
AAGCCGGAATGACAGAAAACAGCAAGTGTTCGACTTTATACACAGACTCTAATTATATACTCAGAGCACATACTAATATCAAGCCCCCCCATGTCCGAGATTGTCAAACACCGCACTCAACCTGTAAAATATAGTTTCCGATTTTCAAAAAAACAGAGCCGGAAGATGGAGGACAGATAAAATGATACCACGATACACGCGGAAGGCTATGGAGAGGATATGGACACTTGAGAGCAAATACAGGAAATGGCTTGAGGTGGAGATAGCTGCCTGCGAGGCATGGGCGGAGATGGGTGACATCCCGCAGGACGCCCTCAACGTCATCAAGGAAAAGGCCGGCTTCGATACAGAGAGGATCGACGAGATAGAAGCCACGGTCAAACATGATGTAATCGCCTTTCTCACCTCGGTGTCCGAGCATGTAGGGCCTGAGGCCCGCTATATTCATAAAGGACTAACATCGTCGGATATACTTGACACAGCCCTTGCCCTGCTGATGCGTGATGCAGCAGATATTATCATCAACGATATCGAGATGCTCCTTGGCGTCCTTAAGGAGCAGGCATACAGGCACAAGGACACTCCCTGCATGGGCCGTAGTCATGGTATTCATGCGGAACCAATGACCTTTGGTCTTAAATTCGCCCTCTGGCATGAGGATATGAAACGCAACCTCGAAAGGATGAAAAGGGCTAAATGTGTAATCTCTGCCGGCAAGCTTTCAGGTGCTGTGGGGACATTCTCCAACATCCCGCCGCAGATTGAAGAAATGGTCCTTTCAAGGCTTGGGTTAAAACCAGAGCCTGTTGCCACCCAGGTGGTACAAAGGGACAGGCATGCCGAGTATCTATCCACCCTTGCCATTGTGGCCGCCTGCATAGAGAAGATTGCAGTGGAGATAAGGCACCTCCAGAGGACAGAGGTCCTGGAGGCTGAAGAGCCCTTTGCAGTGGGGCAGAAAGGCTCCTCTGCAATGCCGCATAAACGAAACCCCGTGGGAAGTGAAAACCTCTCGGGCCTTGCCCGCATTGTAAGGTCTAATTCCATAGCAGCCCTTGAGAACATACCCCTGTGGCATGAGAGGGATATATCGCACTCCTCTGTTGAGAGGATAATAATACCCGACAGCACAATCCTTGTTGACTACATGCTTGACAGGCTGAAGGGTATACTCGAGGGCCTTCAGCTCTATCCGGAAAGGATGAAGGCAAACATGATGCGAAGCTTTGGCCTGTATAATTCACAGCGTGTTTTGCTCGCCCTCACGGAAAAGGGACTCAGCCGTGAGGATGCATATTCTCTTGTACAGCGTAATGCAATGAAAAGCTGGCAGGAGGAAAGGGAATTTAAAACCCTTCTCAAGCAGGACCCTGATGTAGCAAGACACTTGTCTGCTGAGGAGATTGACACCCTGTTTGACCTCTCATACTACCTGAGAAATGTGGATTATATATTCAAACGTGCCTTTGAAA
>CAZXDE010000040.1:0-11786 GCA_964639515.1 uncultured Thermodesulfovibrio sp. | reverse complement strand
TGGGACAGAGGGCGGAGCTATTGAGAGTTATTGCCCATCCGGCAAGGATCAGGATACTTGAAGAGCTCACAAAGGGTGTGAAGTGTGTGAGTGATTTTGAGGAGTTTTTAGAGATAAGTCAGCCCAACATATCACAACACCTTTCATTACTCAGAAATCACGGAATTATTGATTACTATATGGATGGAAGACTGAGATGCTACTTCCTTGTTGACCCGGTAATTCCGGACATCCTGAAACTGCTTGAACAGGACTACTCCGGGTCTCTCCCTGCCCCTGCATGTTGTCCCGTCACAAAAAAAGGGAAGTATCCGGGAGAAAGGAGAAGGTAAATATTCGAAATAACCATTTATACCGGAGGACAAAATGCAAAAAGAGATAGTCATGTTTCTCTCCACCACGCCGTACAGCTTTGAAAACACCCATACTATCTTCAGACTCGCAGATGCCGCACTGAAAAAGGGACATAAGGTAAGGCTGATTGCATCAGGGGACGGGGTATTCTCCATAGTAAAAGGACAACTGCCGCAGTCGCTCTCCGTCATGGAGGACCTTGTCGGCAGGGGACTCAAGGTAGATATATGAACCGGCTGCATGCAGAGCCGCGGTCTTGCGGCTGAAGATTCCGTTGAAGGCGGAGAGATGAGTTCTCTAAAAGGTCTCTTCGATGTGATAAAGACCAAACCGGTATTTTTAAACTTCGGGATATAGGAGGAGGTATGGGAGACATTAGCATAATCTTGAGAAGGCCGCCTTACGGCACTGTCGACGCCTCTGAGGCCATTCGGCATGCCTTGGGGGGTGTTGTAGAGGATATCGCAGTCAAGCTCATCCTTGTGGACGGAGGGGTTAACGCAGCACGTAGAAATCAGGATACGTCCGGCACCGAATATATGAACGCAGGGGAAGGGATCAGAGACTGCATTGATATGGGCGTTGATGTATATGCCGACAGGCTTTCATTAAAGGATTCTCATCTTGAGGCTGACGAGATCGAAGAGGGTGTTGTTATTGCAAGCAGTCATGAAATTGCAGAACTCGTGAAAGAATCAGACACAACAATAATTTTCTAAGTCCAACGTCGGCAGTATTGGAACGCTTAACAAAGGAGGCTTTAAAAATGCTTGTAATTATAAAGAGTGCACCTGATACCCGGGAAGGTAAAAGGGGGATTAAATTTGCAAGAGATATGGCTGCAGATATCTGCCTGATTCAAAACGCAGTATATTTCGCCCAGATCGAGAGACTCGAGGGCTTCTGCGGCACGGCTTACGCCGTAAAGGAAGACCTTCAGCTCAGGGGACTTCAGGAGGATGACATCGAGAGGGAACTGAAGATAATCGAATGGGATAAACTTATCGATATGATGACAGGCGAAGATAAGACAATTGGTGCATTTTAAGCACACGGTTGTAACTGAAACAACAATTCCTGAAAAAACCAGACAGGTTTTATATCCCTAAACTTGTAGTTACTACTTAACCTTACATTTTTTTCTTGACAAAATCTTAAAATTATGATAAAAATATCTGCATGAGCGCCTCGTTACCTCCCCTACGCTGCTGTCCAATACCATCGGACAGCAGCCTTTTTTTAACACCCGAACCGCTTTACCTGCTACCTGCCAGGTCGTTATGGCCCTGCCTTAGCTTACTGCAGCCCGTTTGAAAATAAACCATATTTTTTCTCAGAAGTAACAGCTAAAATGTACGCCTGTTAGCTGCACTTGAGCCATGGTAATGACAGACAGAACACCTTATTGGAGGTGGCGGATTATTACCCCCACTTCCATGACAGTTTCTGCACCGGTTCTGTGTATATGGATGATCAGCACTTTTGTGGTGAACATATTCCCAAAAGTTGGGTCTCCCGCTATAATTCGTATCATCAATATGACACTGCCTGCAGAGGTAACCGAAATCTTTAGTTCCTCCAGCGACTGTCCCGGACAGGAGACTTCCGTTCACCTCTCTTCTTATAAAATAGTCATTGGGTGAGCCATGAGGTTCATGGCAATCGGTACAGGAAAGCACATACCGGCCGGAACTTGAATTTGAAAATGGAGGTTTTATATCAATGCCTACTGTTGCATAATTCTTTCCATGCTTGTCTCCGGAGCTGGAAGAATCCCCACCTGTAGTAACCCAGTCAATGAACCCCAGGTCTCCTCCAAGCGTGGTGCTGTAAATCGTGTTTGTAGTATTATGGCAGTCCGTACAGAGAGAGACAAAATCCGTAAGGTTGGAGCCATCCTGCGTAGTGGACCCATCAGGCTCAAAACTTGTAGTGGAACCATTACGGTAGGGAGCCTGATATGTTAATGCACCAACATAGTCGCTCATCTTCTCACCGGCACCATCCCCCCATAGTCCCCAGGCATTATTATCCTTGCTGTGCAGGCTCGGACGCGACACAGGCCAGCCCCTGGAGCTGCTGCTCTTGGCACTGTTTGGCGCATTAGCGGGGTCACCCTGGGCGGAGTGTGGATTATGGCAGGCAACACAGGGATTTGAATCAGAGGTGTAACCCCATCTGCCGTTAATAAATGTGCTTATATCGTCAAGGTGGTGGGAAGCCCCGGAAGGGGTAGAGTTAAAGGAAAATGCCTCGAGGATATCATTCAGGGTATCCAGGGTCCAGCCGCCTGCCCGAAAGCTGTAACTGCGGTTTACAATTCCCCCCGTCTGATAAGAGCTCGTGTCGGTATGGCAGTCAAAGCAAAAATCCGAAGTCTGGCTTGTATAGTTTGTATCAAACAGCATATAGTTGTCCGGCCCACCGACAGGGTCAGGCTCAGACCCGCCTATACTTGCATGTTGCTCATGACAGTGGGCACAGAGCCCTCTGGAATAATCAGTGGGAAAACCGGAGGAAAAGCGTTTGACCCCATAGTTGCTGTTCCCATGGGCGGAATCGAGGTAGGGCCCGGCACCTGCCGGGCCGGCATACAGAAAGACCACCGAAACAAGGAAGACGGCCGATAGAATTAATATTCTGTTTTTTCCACGTCTCAATTCTCTAACCTCCAAATTGGCTGATTACTACACGCAACGACCGTGTCGTTAATGACTTTAGTTCCTGGACGTATGGCAAACGTTACACCCGTACAGGGCTGTCGGAAGAAAGGTGCTCTTGTAGTTCCACCGCAGCATTTTATAGTAGGGAGAGCCATGAGCCCTGTGACAGGAGAGACAGATAACCCTGTCGGTTCCCGGGGTTACGGTACTCACAGCAAAAGTCAGCCCGTCAGTCAGTGATGCTGCCGGCCTTCCAACAGGCACTGTAGCACTATAAGTAGTCGACATGGAAGCAAACTCTCCTGAGTTCGGAATTATCACGTCTGTCGGGTGCCTCAGCCACGGTGATGCCGAACCGATACCGCTGCTGCCCCCCAGATGAAACGTCGAATGACATTCAGAGCACAGCTCACTTATTGTGCCCTTCATATTTGCCCATGAGGCCGTAGTACCCCTGCCGGCATAGTCTTCAGCCAGATACTCGTTGTGGTCAGTAGCACTCACGGTAGCCTGCCAGTCACTGTCCTCTGCACCCTTTATCTTGTAGAGGAACCTGTAACTGGTAGCCACACTGGCCCCCTGCCCGGTCAGTGTAAAACCGGTGCCGTACTTGAGGATCGAGTCATCACCGTGATGTCCCCCGCTTACTGCGTTCCACTCATCAGAAAAATTCCTGTTGCCGTGACAGCCGTTAGACCCCGCACACACCAGACGGCCGGCAGGACTGAACCCTGTTGTTGAGGGGTCATAGGCGCTGTTATATCCAGGCGGCGTATTGCCGAGTACGGCATCTGCCGATGGCACAATACCCTGAACATTATGTCCGTTTGCGTCCGTGAGTATAACATACGAAAAATTCCCTCCTGCAAGGTCTGTAGGGTCGGAATGGTAAACCTGGGGAATAGTGTTGAAGATATTACTGCTGCGATTCTGTGCATGACAGCCTATGCAGTCACCACGGAGCAGTCTCCGGTTGGGCGTAGCAGAGTTGTCATAATTCATAGGAACACCTCCCTGGCTGTTGTGCATGGTATGACAGTTGCTGCATACGCCGCTAACCTCTGCCCTGACTTCGCCAGACAGCATCAGCACCAGCAAAAGAGTAAAGCAGATTAGTATATGTATCCTTTTATTCATCAGGTTTTGCAAAACACTCCTGAAATATTATATGCAATAGCCGTACCATAATATTCACAGCTAAACCCTGCAGGGCAATTTCTGCCCCTCTGTAAATTATGCAAGCTGATATTGCCCAAAAACAGGGTCTCTTTTAAAAATTTAAGACATCCGGGTAATTCTGAACCCATTTCCTCTCTATCTGCAAATGAAGACCTGAACACTGTAATTCAGTACACACCCTTGGCCTCATTTTACTTTTTATGACATTGGATACAGAGCTGCCTCTTTCTATCAAAGGCAAGCATAAAATCAGCCTTGGCTGAATGCATACTATGACATGAAATACAGGTAAGCGTCTTACCGTTACGCGGGTCTATGACGCCGGCACCTAAAGGATGCGTGATTTCATGCTGTGACTCATGGCACCTGGAACAGGTTACAATATCATTTGTCATGAAATAAAGAGGCTGACTCGAATGCCGCGGTACATGACATGCAAAACACTTCCCGTCCTTGACGGGAACACAACGGATGGACTTTAATCTCTTCTCCATCCGGAGCGTCCTTTTCTCTGTCTTTTCATGGCAGCCCAGACATATGCCTGATGCATTTACCGTCAGGTCCTTCTTTTTAGATGCATGAGGATTATGACACATGGTGCAGACATTTTTTGCATCAGCGCCATGAACATCCGCCACTTTGAATTTTGCAAGGACATCCTTATGGCAACCAAGGCACAGGGCCTCACCCTTTACTTTAGTGGTTATCTTCCCGTTAGCAACAAAAGGATTATGGCATTGTTCACAATCCTTTTTCAGAAAGGCTGTATGACCATAAGGACCAAGGAGACCTTTAGCATCAGAGGCGTGTCCTGAGTGACATTCGGTACAATTCATTCTTTTTGTGACATAGGTTATGGAGATCCCACCCGCCTTACACCGTGGGGCATGACAGCTTTGGCATAGTTTGGCAGGGGCGGCAAGCAACTGATTCTCCGCCGAGGATGCATGTGCATCATGGCACGATGAACATTTCCCCTCCTTAAAAACTGCGTGTATTTCAGGCTTATCGAGTTGCCCCTTAAGGTCCTCGTGGCAATTCCAGCAGAGTTTCTTTTCTTTGCTGACTAAAAGGTATTTATTTTTCCCGCTATGGGGGTTATGACAATCTGTACACACACCTTCTTTAAGGGCGCCGTGCAAGCTGGACTTCCGTATAAGATTCCTGATACCTTTATGACAACCCAGACAGACGGCATCAACCTTAGCTTTCAGCAGGCCCTTCGTATCACTTACATGAGAATTATGACATGAAATGCACATACCCTGTTTAAACGGAAAATGGACATATTTGTCGGACAGGCCGTTCTTCAACTTTATATGACACTGATAGCAAAGATCCGGCACACTCGTTTTAAGGTCGGAGCGGGCATAGGCATTATTACCCAGGGCTGATAATATAAAGGTTATCAGCATGAAACATGCAGCGATTAAGGTTAATGCTGAAAATCTTCCGTCATTTATGACAGGCTTCACAGTCCCCCCTGGCAAATGGATCATGTTTTATCTTTTTCAGCAACCCCGGGTTTTTTGTTACATGGGGTTCATGACAGCTCAGACAATGCTTGATTTTAGTTACGGGCTTTCCGTCGTGCATCTTCAACAATCTCTCCGTGTCCGTTGAATGGCACTTAAGACATAATGCCGGGTCTTTGGCATTCAACAGGTCCCTTAATTCAGAGTCATGGGCAGTATGACAACTCAAACAGTCCCCATTTTTCATATCTATGTGTCCTTTTCCGACCCTGGTAGTCACTACCCTTGCATGACATGAAAGACAGAGTTCCTCAGGCCGGCTTAAAAGTTGATACTCAACCCTGGTTCCATGTGGGCTATGACAGGCCGTACATTTCCCTTCATCCACGGGCAGGTGCCTGCTTTTGCTGCCCTTCAGCGCGGACTTTGTGGCCTTATGACACTTGTAACAGAGCTTCGCCATAGGCATGAGAGTGTTTGCCGTGTAATCACTGGCATGTGGGGCATGGCATGTCAGGCATTTCCCGTCCCTGAATGGCGGATGCATCTCCTTTGTTTTAACCTCCGGCAACATACTGTCATGACAATTGAGGCAGAGCTGATCCGGCGAACTACTCAGTAAGTTCTTATAATCAGATGCATGCGCCTTATGGCAGGAAAGACATTCTCCTTTGTTCACAGGTGTATGAATATAGGTCTTAAAAAAATCCTTCTCCTCCTTTTTATGACAGCTATAGCATAACTGAGCCCGCACGGCCTTAAGCATCTCGGGAGTATCGGTACCGTGAGGATCATGGCATTTTGTGCATTGAAGCTCGGAGAACGGCTTATGCGTGGATCTTTCTTTTAACTCCTTTTTCATACCGGTATGACATGTAAGGCATATCCGCCCCTCAGGTGCATTCAGATAAAAAGGATTCCCGGAGCCGTGCGGATCGTGACAGACTGTGCAGCCTTCCTCTTTTATCGGTGCATGCAAGTTAGTCACGTCAATCTTCGGCTTACCGGCATGACACTTTAAACAAAGAGCCTTTTCATCCATAAGGGTAAGCTTCGGATAATCCGAGGCATGCGGACTGTGACAGTCAAGACATTTACCATCGCCCGCTGGAGGATGCCTGTAGGTCGTTTTAAACTCCTTCTCTTCTTTCTTATGACAGATATAGCATAGTTTGGCATCCTGGGCAATAACACCAAGTGGATCCGGACCTCCCGGGGGGTTATGACAGGAATTGCATTGCCCGAGTTTTAAGGGAGCATGAACTGATTCCCTGAGCAATTTATCATTTGTTGAACTGTGAGGGTTATGACAGCCTGTACATTTACCCTGCTGAACCGGATAATTTTCGTGTGCCTTCCTGAAACTACCTGCTGCAGGGTCATGACACGATCGGCAGAGATCCGTTTCATCTTTTATGAGATTGTCCTTATATTGAGAGCCATGGGCTGCATGACATGTAAGACAACCGTCTGAAAGGGGTTTATGGCGATTAGCCCTCATAAAAGGTGCCTTGTCGTGACAGGTAAAACACTGCTCACTGCCCTTCTTTTTCAGAAAAAACCTGTTTTCAGATGCATGGGGGTTATGGCAGGGGACACACTTGCCCTGCTTCAGGGCAGTATGCACATTCGGTAATTTAGCTATATCCGAGGCCATCTTCCGATGACAGGTAAAGCAGAGTTTTCGCTCATTCTTCTCCCTGAAGGATTTAACGGCAAGCCTTCCATGACGAAGATGGCATGCCTCACAGTCCTGTTTACTTACCGGAGAATGCACATACTTCTTCTGAAATTCCTTCAGTTTCTCCTTGTGACAATCCAGACAGGGTTTTGGTTCAAATCCCTCCCTTCTTGCCGTATTTGCAGGAACGCATGCATAGATGAGGATTAAGATAAAAAACAGAAGGAGAACTTTTAAGCTATTCTTTTCTTTGAAGTTAATCATTCCTCTCACAATTGCCAACCTCTACCCGGCCCTTCCGGGTTAACCGGTCAGGACAATTTATCCCTGACCGGTTTCGTTTGTCAAGGACAAACCGTTTCTGTATCAAACTATTTATCAAGCCTTTCTTCGAGTGATTTTACTGCCTCATCATTGATTTTTATCCGTGCCTCTGACTGAAGCTTTGATACAAACTCATCCCGGAGTGCATTGAACCGTTCTTTAAAACACGCCTTGTAAACAGCATCTCTTACGTCTTCGAACCTTCCGACTTCACCCTTAAGCTTTCCCTGCAAACGGATTATTCTGTAAAATGAACCCACCTTGAATATCGGACTTATCTCTCCCGTCTTCAGTGCAGCCACAATCTCCCTTACAGGCCCTGGAAATTCCTGCATGGTAAGCCATCCAACCTCTCCACCTCTTGGACCTGCAGAATCAATCGACTTCTTCATAGCCAGCCATGAAAAATCCGTACCATCCTGCAGACTGCTCAACAACCCCCTGGCCTCATCCATGGTCTTCACCGTAATCTGCCGGACTCTAAACCTGACAGGTTCGGCAAAATCTTCACGGTGTTTCATATAGTAGTCTTTCAAGCTCTTATCTGAAACCTTGATCTTTGGGATAATTGCTTTATTTGTGAATGCCTGCTTTAATAACTGGTTCTCATAACGCTCTATCTTTTTCTTTAAATCCGGGGCGGTCTCGTAATGCCGGCTGAGTGCCTCATGGTCAACCACCTTACGGTCAATCCAGCTATTAAGGATATTCTCCTTTGATTTCCCCTTATAAGGCCTGGACATGGCTGCAAACTCACCTGCAGTAAGGACCGAGCCATTCACATCCGCCACTGCCCTTTTATCCTTTGACCAATTAGATACCTCCTCATCCCCCTTATCCTTACTTATAGCGGAAAGCAGCTCCTTATTAACCTTAATGGCAGCGCGTTCACGAAGATATTCCAGGTATTCATCGGCACGCTTTTTTCCCTTCTGTTTCCTGACAACCTTCTCTATCTCTTTTCGGACATTTTTGAGCTCTTCATCAGGCGCCTCTTTCCTGCTGATCAGCTTTACTATATAGTATTTATCCCCTATCTTCAGAATATCACTAAACTCACCGGGGCTGAGACCGGCTACAGCTTCACCAATATAGGGTGACATTGACCTTCGTGTAAGGACAACATCCACTCCATTTTTCCCGGAACGATGAGCAGAGTACTTCCGGGCAAGGTCACCGAAGTCGGCTCCTTTCTTTAGTCGTCCTGCTATATTACCGGCCTCTTCTTCTGAACCTACCTCAATAATGTCAAGCGAAAACTTCTCATAGTTCTTCTTGTAATAGCTTAGAATATCCTCATCCGATATTGAGACCTTCCGGGAAATCTCCTCGTCATAAAGCTTCACGACCGACTCCCTCAGAATATATGCCTTAACAGCCTGTTGTACCTGAGGGTCCTGCTCCATGCCCATACGGCGGGCTTCCTCAATAATCAGCATATCATCTATCAGCTTCTGCACATACTCCGACAGAATCAGGTTCCCTGCAGAGGAGAGGTCTTCCCTGCGATGGGCTATCTGCAGCGAATATTTCAAATCTTCTTCAGTAATGGGCTCGCCATCAACAACTGCCAATATCTTTTCCCTTGCCGGTATCTCCCCCTTCTGCCGAAGGGATACACACCCACCAACAAAAGCAAACAGCAGGAAAAAAAGAACAACCGATAAAATGCCTGCATTTATCGAACCCTCAGTCTTTCCTGCATTAGAAGAGCTGCCGGGCTCAGCTCCCGACTGTTGACCGGTGACTATAGACTGCCTTTGCGCCATCCTGCTATCTCCGTTTTTTATCATTTTCATTACCTGTACGTTACCGTGACAAGGGCTCTCCTGTTTTTTTCACATCGGGAAACGGCCCTGAAACGGCAGGAACTGTTCCTCTGCATACCTTTTCAGCCCTTTTTACTAATTTTGAGACTACCCTGGAAGCCACCTTATCCACGGATCTTATTCTTCCCCAGTCAAGGACAACTATATTGTCATCACCCCTTAGCTGACAGCTCTCGCACCATAAGACCCTGTTTTTACGGGCATCTACTATTCTGGCGCTAATAGAGACCTCAGGTGGAGAGGACGCATTTAATCCGTCAGAGTAACGCTCCACAGTCCCGACTAAAAAGCCATCCACCCCCAGGGACTTTGACAGGGCTTTTATATCCCTGTAATCCAATTCTCCCCTCTCCCTGACCCTTAAATCCACTACCGCTCTTCTGACTTCTCCGTATTCCACCGGTTCAAACCCCGGATTCTTAAATAGCTCCACTAAAAACATGTAAGTAGCTATCATACCTGCATCTCTGAGTCCGCTGTTATTCCGGAAGGGCATCACAGCAATTCTGTACGTATCTTTTGTCTCTTTTCGGGATGGCATGGCAGTGAAAGAGGCAAGCAATTCGTCCGCAACCCTGGGGAGCAGGTTATCCATGGTTTTTATTCTGCCCAAACCAAGGATTGTCGTAAAATCATCTCCGGTAGCAGAGGCATTGTCAGCCCAGAGAATAATGCCGGTGGATGAATCAACCAGGCGGGCCGAAAAACCAACCCCTGGATTTTTCCCCCGTGAAAACAGATTAACAGAACCGAGAAAAACAGCCTTTACATTCAATTCCTTTCTTATCTTTCCGGCCATATCCCTTGAAATATATCCGGGAGCCCTGACTCTCTCTTTAAGCAGAAACCTGTTGAGGCTATCCTCATCCACTACGTCAAACCCTTTGCCTTCCAGCCGGGTTCTCAATACCGGCATAACGTACCTCAGGGCATCCCTGTCCTCGCTTAGATTCACAAAAGGAAAGAGGGCTATTCTTTCCTTCAAAGCCCTCCCCTCTCCACGGGATGGGGGGACTGCATAGCAAACATTGGTAATAAAGAAGAGCGAGAAAATAACGATCAGCAAAGAAGTCGCCAACCGGTCAGGGCTACGAAGCACGTTTCGTCTCACGGCCACGTTGTTCAGTTCTTTTTTAGTCATTTGTCGCATGTCAACAGTCATTAACCCATAGTATAAACAGACTATTTTCAGTATTTCGCAAGTGTCCGGATAGCCTCTTTTACTACCCTCAACAGTGTCTCACTCATAGTCTCCGTCCTTGCACCAAAATGCCTGGCCATAAAACCGCCCCCAACACCTGTGCTTGTAACCGACCATATAATGCTCCCTGAACCTGTATCCGCCATCATCAGGGTAATGGTCACATTCGGTGCAGAAATATTTCCCATCCTGACCATTCCGAACTGCTCAACCGAGCCGAAAATAAGCGCCTGCACACCAAGGGCGGTCCCCAAGGCCTTTATCTGTTCAGTGTTCAGGGATGAGACGGACTTAATCCCCAGACGGTCAATGGCAGCCTTTACCTCTCCGGGAATCACTACATCAACAAGACCCGAGGCCAGCAGTTCACTGATAACCACCTGCCTTACAGCCTCAGCGGCAAATCTCTCATTGGTCAGATTATTCAAAGGCAATACCGCTACCCGTTTTATAAAACCGAAATCCACATCCTGACGGACATGAAATGAAGGCATGCTGCTGCGACATCCTGCACCAAGGAGCAATAGACAGAGCATACCTGTCAGGGCATATTTCTTCAGCAAGTCCATATCGTTTCTCCTTTTACTCTTCATATAGTCAATAGTCAATAGTCAATAGTCAATAGTCAATGATTATCCTGTTCACAATTAAGCATTCACTATCTAAAATAATGCATCAATGGTTTCTTTTACAACCTTCCCGGCAGTTTCACTCAATGTAATGCCCTCTGTACCAAAGTGTCTGGTCCAGAAACCGGGACCGCCTGCTGTGTTCCAGGCAGACCATATAATATTGCCGGTGGACGTATTAAGCATCATCAGCTGGATTGATACCTCCGGATAAGAGGCTGTAATCCCCCGGCTTATCCCAAAAGCCCCAACCGAGCCCATCATTACTGCCTTTACATTCAGTCTTTTCCCTATCTTCCGTATATCCTCAATCGTTATACCTCCAAGGGACCTGATCTTTAATTCTCTCAGTACCCTTGTTACCTCACCGGGCTCGATAACATCGACTCCCCTGGTAAGGAGCTCCGATATAACCATCCCCCGGATCTTTTCACCGGCATATTCATCCGTG
>CAZXDE010000039.1:10656-14129 GCA_964639515.1 uncultured Thermodesulfovibrio sp. | reverse complement strand
TTGTCGTAAGCGTTTCACAGGCAACCCTGCCATAGGGGTCCTCTGAAAGTATGGCATCCAGGATTGCATCGGATATCTGATCGGCAATCTTGTCAGGATGCCCCTCTGTTACTGATTCAGAAGTAAAAAAATAGTTCCTTCTCGGCATGCCTCACCTCCCTGAATGAAAATGTTAGTATAATATATTAAACGTTTACACTCAAAAATTAAAAGAAAAAAACTCCGATATACAACTTCTCTGCGTATGCCTTGCACTATAATCTTCTCTGTGGTCTCACATAACCTTCAAACTCTTCCTGAACCCTGCAGCCTGTTTACATTCAAATATTATTATATTATTATGGTTTTGTCAAGAAGAAATTGCATGCGGGGATTCCCACACAACAGCCTGAAAAACCCTGCTACCCTACTGGAATATAGCATTATATGTTATCATTATATTAATTATTGTTGATCCGGATTCCGGGCAAAGAGCTGACGATACCCTGAAATAATTGCAGGAGGAACAGAATGATAAAAAACACCATGAAAAAAATCCTCATCGCCCATGATGGCTCAAAAAACTCGAACAAGGCCCTCAAGATAGCGGTAGAGATAGCGGTAAAGTTCGATTCCATACTCTACGTCCTCTCCGTTGTACCTGAATTATACCTTACCGAGCTAACGGATTTCGACCGTCAGAGGATCATGGATGCCCTTACCGAAGAGACAAACAAGACCATGGAAAAGGTAAGAACATCCCTCGCCTCTCACCCCATCGAACATAAAACCCTTGTCAGACAGGGCGACCCTGCCGAGATAATCCTCGACAGCGCAAAAAAGATGAAGGTCAACATGATTGTTACAGGTTCCTATGGACGTCACGGGGCCACTAAATTCCTGCTCGGCAGTGTTTCTTCAAAGGTCCTCGACCACGCACACTGCCCGGTTCTCGTGGTAAAATAAAGCCAGGGAGGAAGCCTTCTGATGAAAATACTTGTGGTCGAAGATGAAGAAAACGTCGCTTCTTTCATAAAGACGGGACTGGAAGAAGAATCCCACAACGTAGATGTTGCAACTAACGGAAAAGACGGTTTTCTTCTGGCAACTACGACTGACTACAATCTCATTATACTGGACGTAATGCTCCCTGAAATCGACGGATTAGACCTTTGCAGGCTGATCAGGATGAAGGGGATTCATACACCTGTCCTTATGCTCACTGCAAGGGATACGGTAGAAGACAAGGTAAAGGGGCTTGACAGCGGAGCTGACGATTATCTCACGAAACCCTTCTCCTTTGAAGAACTCCTTGCCCGAATAAGGGCCCTTGCAAGAAGGAGACAGTTTCCTGTTGAACCGCTCCGTTGCGGAGACCTTAAAATCGACCCTGCAACAAGAAAAGTCACAAGGTCGGATAAGGAGATATACCTCAGGCCAAAAGAGTTCGCCCTCCTTGAATACCTCTTAAAGAACAAAAACAAGGTTCTCACACGCACCCAGATACTCCGGAATGTATGGGGATACAACTTTGATCCCAACACAAACGTGGTTGATGTACATATCAATTTCCTCAGAGATAAAATCGACCGCGATTCTTTAAAAAAACTCATCCATACCGTACGCGGTATTGGTTATGTTATTAGGGAAGATGACTATAACCCTCAGGCATAAGCTCACTTTCATCTACTTTTCGGTAACACTCTGCCTCATACTCATCTTTGTATCAACTCTTTATCTCTCCTTCAAAGGCAGCATCATCAAAAAAATCGACCGCACTTTATTAGCCGAGGCCCGTATTGCAGCAACCAAGGGTATAATTGACAACAATACAGAGAAAATCGGAAAGGTAATAATAAAAAAGACAGGGAACGAATATGTTCAGGTTTCAAACATTCACGGAGCTATATCCATTACATCGCTGAAATCCGGGAACCTCGGTTGGCCTGTAAAAATGCCCCTGATAGAAAGGGCGTTTAACGGCATTTATTCCTTTGATACCGTATCTTTCAGGGGGGAACCATACAGGGTCATCCATTTCCCTGTGGATAAGAGTAGCATTCTCAGGCTCGGGTATTCGTTACAAAAGGTGGACGGGGAGCTTAAAGAACTCAGGCATCTCTTCTTCTTCTTTCTTCCGTTTCTACTCATAACCGTAGCCATTTTCGGTTATCACATGGCTGGAAGGACCATAGTCCCGGTTGTCAGGCTGACGGAAACTGCAGACAAGATCAAGAAAGGGAATTTAAAGGAACGGATACAACTGGATTCCCCCGGCCTTGAGATCAGAAATCTGGTAAGGGTCTTTAATGACATGCTCGACAGCATCCAGAAACATGTTGAAGGTCACAAACGTTTCACCTCTGATGTCTCCCACGAGATTCGTTCTCCCCTTACCGCACTTAAAGGCAGCATAGAGGTAACCCTGAGAAGGAAAAGGAAGCCGGAAGAATATGAGGATATACTTAAGAAAAACCTTTTTGAAGTAAACAGACTTCATAAAATAAGCGATAACCTCCTGCTCCTTGCAAGGGCCGACCATGATATTATTGAACTCAGGAAGTCATGGGTTGACATTAACGAACTGCTCGGCCTCATTGTGGAAAGACACAAAAACAAGATACTGAAAAAATCACTGAATGTAATGGAGGAGTATCAGGAACCCCTTGAATTCCTGAGCGACAGGGACCTCCTTGACGAGGCTTTATCCAACCTCTTTGACAATGCGCTGAAGTATACACCTGACAACGGCTCTATCTTTCTGAAAACGGAACAGTCCTTCCATGGTATAACCGTAACATTTCACGACACAGGGGCAGGAATACCTGAAAAAGACATGGAGAGAGTTTTTGAAAGGTTTTACCGTGTTGACAAGACAAGGTCACGTCTTTCCGGTGGTTCCGGTCTCGGACTTGCCATAACAAAATGGATCATTGAAACCCACGGAGGACATATCTCTGCAAAAAACCATAAAAATGGAGGAGCAACATTTACAATAACACTGCCGGTTGATGATGCGTAAATCTTATATCCCTCACTCTTGCAGCCCCCGGACTATAACAATGAGATGGTGTTTTTATTGTAATGACAAGGATTTCCATCAGTGAAATGACGGCTTCCGACATCCCTGAGGTGACGGCAATAGAGAACGAGTCCTTTTACACTCCCTGGTCATCCAATACAGCAGCAATAAGATTATATAAATCCATAGGGTTCAGGATGCTGGGCCTGAGCAGGGAATACTATTTTCTTCCAGGAAAAGATGCCGTTATAATGGGTCTGCAACTCCCCTGAAAAGAAAGAGACTATACTGCACTAATGAACCGGATACTCTCCCGGACGTCATCAATTGAATGTGTTTCTACTGTAGTTATAAAGTTATCTGCATTGAAAGCTTCCAGATTATCAAATAATGCCTTAAAATCAAAAACCCCTTTGCCCGGAGGCAAATGGGAGTCTCTGGTGCCGTCATTGTCATGAAGGTGAAGCTCCAG
>CAZXDE010000039.1:0-10556 GCA_964639515.1 uncultured Thermodesulfovibrio sp. | reverse complement strand
CTTCCTTTCCCATCGCTTTTTTCCTTTCAGCAGACGGATAGTCGGTCACATACCATCCGCTGCCCTTCAGGACAAAGGATGTGGGTGATATCAATTTTTTAAGCTCCCCTCCACACTCAGGACATGTGCTCAGGGGGGCATCACTGAATTTCCGGACTAACTCAAATTGCCTTTCGCATTTAAGACAGCGATATTCATAAATAGGCATGACTGTCACCTCCTGCAAAAAATCTATTTTAAACTATAATAAACTCAGCGACTTTCTGTCAATCTTGCCCTTGTACGCTGTGTCGGGACAACCGGGAAATGTCCAAAAACAGCGAAACACGGCAGGGTATTGATCCATTCCGCCATCACTCCATATATTCTAATGCTTAAATCTCTCTCATACGTTTCACTATGTAATAAACAAACAGGTAAGAGAGAACGCCTGCTATCAGGCCAAAGGCGATGGTGCCCACAAAGAAGGGCAGGATGAGCTCCTTCAGTATACTGAAGATATTGATAATGGTTATCTCTTTGAAGTTTGTCTGAGAGAACGTATTTTCATGTCCCGTCATCTTGGTACCCATCCACGTGGCAAAGCTGTAAATGGGAATAATGGTCAATGGGTTTGTTACAAAGGCACCTGCAAGTGTTACCAGTTTGTTCAGTCTCAAGATGGAGGCAAAGGCTATGGCCATCAGGGTGTGAAGCCCGAGAAAGGGCGAAATCCCGATAAAAATCCCCACGGCAAAGGCAAAAGCGATTTTCTCAGGTGTCTCCTTGACACTGAATATTATTCTTAACCTGTCACTGAAAGACAAAATGTTGGTACCCTTCCGGTCTTATTTCTTCCTCGGAACCATCCCTTCCGACAATGTACAAGCCCCTGTCCATTATCTCTCCTATCTCCGTAAACATGGAGAGTTGCTCCCCGGATGTAAATAGTTGCTGATAATCCTCCCCTCCGGATGTTATGAATCCATAAGGGGCCTTGCCAAGAAAGGCGGAGACCTCGCCGAGGGCCTCTGTTACAGGTATCTTCTCCTCGTAAAGCCTTACACCAACGGAACTCTCCCGGCAGAGCCTTGTGAGGTCAAGGAAAAGTCCGTCACTTATATCTATCATGGAGGTTATATATTCTGAATATTCAGAGACGTCGCATGCTTCAGGTAGAAGGAACCGCCTCAGAAGGGGCTCTACGCTTTCCCATTTCAGTGAGAGCTGCAGCTCTTCACCCCTCTCCAGGGTTACTGAACGACCGAGTCTCTTAAGAAGTTCCAGTCCGCACGATGCTTCTCCAACCGGGCCTGAGAGATAAACCCTGTCTCCCGCTGAGGCTCCCGACCTTCTGATAACCCTCTTTCCTGCCACACCCGAAATCGTGAGTGAGACGGTAAAGGAGGATATACTCCCTGTGATATCTCCGCCTACAATATCCAGTCCATACCTCCTTATCCCGGCTGAAATGCCTTCAAGAAAACCGTCAAGAAAGGACTGTTCAGTATCAGGAGGGAGTGTCATGCTCAGAAGGGACCACTTCGGTCTTCCTCCCATTGCAAATATATCGCTTACATTGGAGGATATGAGTTTGAAGCCAACCTGATAAGGTGTAACGAGGGTAAGATCAAAGTGTATCCCCTCGGTCATGGTATCTGTACTTATAAGCAATGTACGGCCCTGAAGGTCCAGGGCTGCTGCATCATCACCTATGCCGACGATTACATCCTCAGAGCAGGAAGCAAAACGTTTCCTCAGCCTCTCCAATATTTCAAGCTCACCGGCATCTCCAAGTTTCATCTGTTTTTTCGTAATTATTCAGACCAATCCTATTGAGAAAGAATAATTACTTCTTTCTTTTTTTTGCTGCAGCAGTCTTTGTCTTCCCGGTTGCAGCTGTTTTTCTTTTCTTGATTGCGGTAATCTTTGTCTTTCCGGTTGTAACAATATTTTTGGTTGTAACCGCCTTTGTTTTCCTGGTTGTCATGGTCTTTTTCTTTGGTTTTAAGGCCACCTTAAGCACATCATCCACCTTGTCAACAAAGATGACCTCTATATTCTTCTTCACATATTTGGGGATATCCTCAAGGTCGTTCTCGTTTCTCCTTGGTATTATCACCTTGGGGATACCCATCCTCTTGGCTGCAAGGATTTTCTCCTTGAGCCCACCGATCGCTAGCACCCGTCCCCTGAGGGTTACCTCTCCGGTCATGGCGATCTTTTTATCCACCGGCCTGCCGGTAAAGGCGGAAGCTATGGCCACTGCCATCGTGATACCGGCAGAAGGGCCGTCCTTCGGGATTGCACCGGCAGGTACATGAATATGGATGTCGGTCTTTGAAAAGATGTCCTCCTTTATTCCTAATGTTTTTGCCCGTGAACGGATATAACTAAGGGCAGCATGGGCGGATTCCTTCATTACATCGCCTAACTGGCCTGTAAGGGTCAGATGGCTCCTGCCCTTCATCGTTGTTGCCTCAACATAGATTATATCACCACCGGATTCCGTCCAGGCAAGGCCTGTAGATACTCCGATCTCGTCTTTTTCCATCTCCTCCTCAGGAAGATATTTTGGTGCTCCGAGGAATTTATGGAGGTTCCTTGCCGTTATGACAAACCTCTTTTTCTTGCCCTCGGCAATCTGTTTGGCCACCTTCCTGCAGAGATTTGCAATCTCCCTCTCAAGGTTTCTCACTCCTGCCTCACGCGTGTACTGGGAGATCAGGAGCCTGAGACCTGAATCCGTGACATTCAATATCTTTTCAGTAATGCCGTGTTCCTCGAGCTGCTTGGGAATGAGGTAGTTTATGGCAATCCCCAGTTTCTCCTCTTCCGTATAACCACTCAGATAAATAATCTCCATCCTGTCTCTTAAAGGACCGGGGATGGTATCCATCATATTCCCCGTAGTTATGAACATGACGTTTGAGAGGTCAAAGGGGACACCGAGATAGTGATCCACAAAGGAATTATTCTGCTCTGGGTCCAGCACCTCAAGCAGTGCCGATGATGGATCTCCACGGAAATCCATTCCTATCTTATCGACCTCATCAAGCATAAACACAGGATTATTGGTTCCGGCCTGTTTGATGCCCTGAATAATCCGTCCGGGAAGAGACCCTACATAGGTACGTCTGTGTCCCCTGATCTCAGCCTCGTCCCTTACACCGCCGAGGGACATCCTGACAAATTCCCTGCCGAGGCTTCTTGCTATTGAGCGGCCAAGCGAGGTCTTTCCGACACCTGGCGGGCCGATAAAGCAGAGGATGGGGCCTTTCATCTTTGCCTTCAGCTTCCTCACGCTCAGATACTCAAGTATACGTTCCTTTACCTTTTCAAGGTCGTAATGGTCTTCATCAAGGACCTTTTTGGCCGCCTTGATGTCCAGGATGTCCTTTGTTGATTTACTCCATGGTACTTCAACCAGCCAGTCAAGATAAGTCCTGACAGTAGCTGCCTCTGCACTGTCGGGATGCATCTTTTCAAGCCGCTTGAGCTGTTTTTCAGCCTCTTTCAGTACCTTTTCAGGCATCCTGGCCTCTTCTATCTTCTTCCTGAACTCGTTTATCTCTTCCGCCCGTTCATCTATCTCGCCCAGTTCCCGCTGTATTGCCTTTAGCTGTTCCCTGAGAAAATACTCCCTCTGGGTCTTGTCTATCTCCCCCCTGGCCTCGGTCTGTATCTTCTGCTGTACAAGAAGGAGTTCTATCTCCCTGCCCAGTATCTCACTGACCCGTTTAAGTCTCAGTACCGGGTCCGATATTTCAAGGATTTCCTGGGCCTGCTCGGTCTTCAGCCCGAGGTTTGATGCCACAAGGTCGGCAAGCCTTCCAGGATCATCGAGGTTCTCGATTACCACCATAATATCAGGCAGTATGGTCTTGCCCAGAGAGACCGACTTGTCAAGCTGCTCCTTGACCGTTCTCATCAGGGCCTCTATCTCTATGGTCATTTCAGCGGGTTTTGTATCCTCAATCTTTTCGATCGTGGCCTCTAAATAATTGTCCTTAACATCCATATCCAGGACCCTGGCCTTTGTGAGCCCCTGGACAAGGATCTTTACCCTGCCGTCGGGGAGCTTGAGCATTCTCATTATAAGCCCGACGGTTCCTGCCCTGTGAAGGTCCTCAGGCAAGGGGTTTTCAACACTCAGGTCTTTCTGGGTCAGGAGCAGTACCATCCTGTTTGTATTGAGAGAGTGGTCAATAGACTTGATGGACATCTCTCTTCCTACAAAGAGGGGTATTATCATGTAAGGAAAGACAACAATATCCCTTACAGGCAGAACGGGTAAGGTATCGGGGATTTCGATCTCTTTTTCATCTTTTATCGGATCAACCATGATTACTCCTTTTCTATTTTTATTTTATAAACCCTGTCTTTCGGTTTAGGCAGAGTCACTGTAAGTACGCCGTCGGAGTAAACAGCCCTGCCGTCAGCCGGATTAACCGGGACCGGTATGGGGAGAATCCTTCTGAAACTATCGAATTCTCTCTCCATGCAGATGTATATACCACACCTCTCACTAACGGGTTCTCTTTTCATGCCTTCAATTACAAGTAACTCATGATAAACCTTTATCAGCACATCTTCTGTTTCCATACCAGGCAGGTCTATGACAAAAACAACAGCGCCTTCTCCCTCATAGATATCTACAGGTGGATAATCCTTCCTGGTATCCGTCTTTAAATAGAAAACCTCTTTGAGGAGATATTCCATGGTAATTTACTTTTGCTTGTCTTCGTTTCTTATCTTCTCTGCAACCTGAAGAATATATTCCCTGAACTTTTCAGCAACATTAGAGCTCTTCAATGCAAGGTCGACGGTTGCCTTCAGAAATCCGAACTTGTCACCGGCGTCATACCTCTTACCTCTAAAGACAAACCCGTAGACGGACCTCTTCTTAAGGAGTATCTGCAGGGCGTCGGTGAGCTGATATTCTCCCCCCCTGCCCGGCTTCATGGTTTCAAGTATCTTGAAAATATCAGGGGTAAGGATGTATCTGCCTATTATAGCAAGATTGCTTGGTGCATCTTCAGGCTTCGGTTTTTCAACAAAGTCAGTTATCCTGTAAAGGTCTTCACCCTCCACAGTGCCTTCGATAACTCCGTATCTGTGTATTTCCTCCCTTGGCACCTCTTGAAGTGCCACAATAGGGCAGTCAAGCTCATCATAGAGGTTAATCATCGTCTGTAGTAATGATTCCTGAGGGTCTATAATGTCGTCACTCAGAAGCACGGCAACAGGTTCATTCTTCACAAAGGGTTTTGCCCTGAGTATGGCATGCCCGAGACCGAGAGGCCTGCCCTGGCGTATATATGCAAAGTCAACGTTACTTAGCCTGTTTATCATCTCCAGGAGTTTCTTCTTGCCCTTTTGCTTCAGGTCTTCTTCGAGTTCATATACAGTGTCAAAGTGGTCTTCGATACTCCTTTTGTGTCTGCCGGTAACAATTATGAACTCATTTATGCCGCACGCCTCCGCCTCTTCTACAGCATACTGTATCATCGGTTTGTCCACAATAGGAAGCATTTCCTTGGGAGATGCCTTTGTGGCCGGTAAGAACCTTGTTCCAAGTCCTGCAGCCGGAAGTAATGCCTTGATAACTGGGCTCATCTTTCCTCCATTATTTCCTGAATGTAGTGTTTTAACAGTCTAAAAAATCTATATTAACCGGAGACGCCGAGATGAAACAGATTCATCACAACCTTTGTCGATCAGTCTGCTTGCCGGCTATTTTGAGTCCTTGTCTCTTTGTTTGTTCCTGCATTCTGCTGGAGGTTTAGTCTTTATTATAACAAAATGGAGGCTTAACTATCCATGCAGTCAAGTGTCTTCAGGGAGAATCCGTCTTTCAATTTAAAGATTAAAAGATGGGGACTCCAATCGGAACGGCTCTCTTATGTTCGATATGCTGCATTGATCCTTAAGTATTCCTCGGTAAGGTCACACGTATATACCCTTTCCACCCCTGTTCCAATGTTGAGATTGATGTCAATGATAACCTCATTATTATGCTTCAAGGCCTCCGAGGCATCCACGTCCTTTCCTGTTCCCAGCCCACCTCTGACGAGTCTTATCCCATTGATTGATATATCAACAGAGTCCTCCCTGATAAATGCCCCGGAATACCCAAGGGCGGCCATGATTCTGCCCCAGTTGGCATCCCTGCCATAAATGGCGGTCTTTACCAGGGGAGACTTTGCAACGGAAAAAGCCGCTTTTTTTGCATCTGAATAGTTTTTCGCACCACGTAACTTTATAATAATCAGCCTGGTTGCTCCCTCACCATCCCGAACAATCATCCGCGAAAATTCATCCGTTAGATCAAAGAGTGTTTCCCTGAATTTTTTATAACCTGGAGAGTCTTCCGTCAGGGGGCTGTTTCCGGCTGTGCCGTTAGCCATTATCAGGACTGTATCATTCGTACTCATGTCACCATCGACGGTTATCAGATTAAAGGTCCTCTCCGTTGCTTCTTTCAACGCCCGTTTGAGGGCTTTTTTCTCGATCGCCAGGTCTGTCAGCAGGAAGCAGAGCATCGTGGCCATGTCCGGAGAGATCATGCCGGCCCCCTTGGCCACACCAGACAGTATGGCCTCGGTTCTCCCGATTTTAATCTTCCTTGCGCTGATCTTCGGGAATTTGTCTGTTGTCATTATTGCCCTTGCAACGTCCTCCAGGCCGGCACTGGCAGTCTCCGTCGTGAGGTCTTCCAGACCCCTCTGCACCCTCTCCATTGGCAGGGGGGTACCCATAACACCTGTGGACGCGATGAGTACATGCTTTTCAGATATGCCAAGTCTTTTTGATACCTCCCTGCATATGGTCTCTGCATCTCTCATTCCCCTCTGCCCTGTGCAGGCATTGGCATTTCCGCTATTTATGACAATTGCCCTTCCGGTTCCGGACCTTACCTTTTTTATATCCAGAACAACAGGGGCCGCCTTCACCCTGTTTGATGTAAATGTGCCTGCAACAACGGCCTCCCTCCCGGAATATATCAGGGCCATATCAGTCCGGTCCTTATATTTAATGCCTGCACCGGTAACTGAGAACTGATAACCTGTCGGCACGTCAATTTTTCTTTTATCTCTTACCATCTTATGCCTTAAAGGCATGGGGCAGAAGCTCCTCTATTGAATATTTCCTTATACCTTTTTTGCCTGCTATAAATATTTCGGCATCTCTTGCAAATTCGTAAATTATCTGCCTGCAGGAACCGCAGGGGTGACAATAACCCTCCATGCCTGAGACAATCATGATTGCCCGGACATCCTTCACACCATCAGAGACGGCCTTAAGTATGGCCACCCTTTCGGCACACTCGCTCAGCATAAGGGAGGGATTTTCTATGTTGCAGCCGGTATATACCTTATACTCAGTGGTGAGCAGTGCCGCCCCAACCCTGAACCCGGAGTACGGTACAATTGCATTTTTCATTGCCTTTACGGCCTCACGATAAAGCCGCTCCACATAGTCGTTTATTTTTGGCATTTCTTCTCAGTAATGGAGTATCTCTATTAAATTAATGTAATCCTGTTCCTCTTCTATATCCGTAGCCTTCAGTTTCTGTATGATCAGCTCTTTTTCCGCCTTCTCCCTGTCTCCTTTAAAAACGGAATCAAGTTTGATGGCCTCGGTAAGTGCCTCAGAGGCATCACCATATCTGGACAGGGCATTGTAGCAGAGTGCCAATCCATAATAAGGGGCATTATAGCCCGGTGCCCGATTGATGGCTTTTTTGTACGCGCGTATCGATTTGTCAAACTCACCTTTCCTGTAATAAACTTTCCCAAGATTGGTAAAGGCCGTTTCCGGCGTAGGATACAACAGGTTATCCAGGGCCTTCCGGAATGCCTCGATAGCCTTGTCCCATTGCCTGGTCTTCATGTAGACCACACCGAGGTTATTATATGCCTCAGAGTATTGCGGGTCTATACTGATCGCCGTCTTAAAAGCCTCTTCAGCCTTTTTCGTATTGCCGAAATAACGGTATACGATACCAAGGGCATTATGTACCCTTTTATTCCCTGGATTAAGTTCTACGCTCTTCTGTAACTCTACAAAGGCTGCCTGCATCTGACCTCTTTCCAGATGAGAAATGGCGAGTTTAAAATGAGCCTCTGCCTCATTCCGTCTCGCCTGCCATGACGGCGTTGCACAGGAGATGAGGAGGAAGAGGGTAACAGGTATGATTAAAATCCAGGTTCTCATAATAGTTTCAAGGTTAACAGGTCCCTGTCCTTTTTTGCCCGGCAATCAGGTTAAGCAGTGCATCAAAGGATTCGGTAAAGAGCCTCACCCCTTCATCCTCGAGTTCCTTTGTAACCCGGGCAATGCTGATTCCCTGTTCGTCTATTGACTGAAGGGTTGCTATCACAGCTTCAATATCCGCGTCAATAGTCCGGCCAACCTTTCCATGGTCTTTAAAAGCCCTCCAGGTGGCATCGGGCATTGTATTGACCGTGCCCGGACCTATAAGTTCTTCAACATACAGGACATCACGGTATGCCGGATTCTTTGTGCTTGTGCTGCCCCAGAGCAATCTCTGAATTTTTGCCCCTTTTTCCATCAGGACAAAAAATCTCTGTGAAGAAAAAACATCCTTAAAGACCTGATAGGCTACCTTTGCGTTTGCAACGGCTGCCCTGCCCATAAGGGACTTTATCCGCTCTTTTTCGTCATCATCCCCTGCCATATTCAGTTTTTCCTCAAGGAGTTTATCCGTAAGGGTATCCACCCTGCTTACAAAAAAGCTTGCAACAGAGGCAATCCTGTCAATAGGCTTGCCTTCCGAGACCCTTCGCTCTAACCCCTTCATATAAGCGTCTATAACCTCTTCATACCGTTTTGTAGAGAAAAGAAGCGTGATATTGATGTTGTAGCCACGGTAGATGAGTTCTTCAACAGCAGGGAGGCCTTCTTTGGTGGCCGGGACCTTTACCATGAGATTCGGCTTTCCTATCCTTTCAGCGAGTTCGGTTGCCTCCGTGATGGTCTCCCCGGTATCATGAGCAAGATGCGGGTCAACTTCAATGCTCACATATCCGTCCAATCCGTTGCTCTCCTCATAAACAGGCATAAGCAGTTCGCAGGCCTCAACGATATCCTGTATTGCAAGGGCATAAAATATATCCTTCTCGGATGCCTCCCTGCCGAGCAGTTGATGGAGCTGTTCATCATAGTCATTGCCGGACTGGATGGATTTATGAAATATTGTGGGGTTTGAAGTTACACCCCTGAGCCCTTCTTCCTCTATCATCCTCTTCAGCTCCCCTGATTTCAGAAGCCCCCTGCTGATATTGTCATACCAGAAGCTCTGGCCGTATTTTTGAAGCATTAAAAGCGGACTGCCATTCATTTTTGTCCTCCCCTTAAAGAAGCTGATAGCATCGTCTGATGCAGAGAGCAATGCACTAAATTAGCATTTATCATTTTTCAGAGTCAATATGGAGGGGGTGAGGTGTGATATTTGTAATTCTAATTCATTTTGTTTATTATTAATATTGTGAAGATAGTGAGGAGGCTTTATGACTGGGTTTTACACTGGGCAGAGACACCATATGGTATTCCAGCCCTTTTTTTGCTTGCCGTAGCCGAATCATCTTTTTTCCCCGTCCCCCCTGATGTGCTCCTGATTGCCCTGAGCCTTTCATTACGCAAAAGGGCCTTTTACTACGCAGCGGTCTGTACGGTCGGTTCCGTTATCGGTGGTGCCATTGGTTTTTTTATAGGGATGAAGTTCTGGTCCGTTGGCCAGGGAATCCTCTTTCATTATGTGAGCAAGGAGACATTTGAGATGGTCCGTACCTATTTTCAGAACTATGAGGCATGGGCGATTGCGATAGCCGGGTTTACCCCGATCCCGTATAAGGTGTTCACCATCTCTGCAGGTTTTTTTCAGGTGAATTTCCTGGTCTTTATGGTGGTTTCGTTTCTGAGCAGGGGGGCAAGGTTTTTTCTTGTCGGCGGATTAATATATCTTTTCGGCAAACATATCAGAAATTTCATTGACAGGTATTTTAACCTTCTTACATACGGATTTACCGCTATTTTAGTTGGGGGATTCATTGTTTTAAGGTTCATAAAATGATGACCGCAACAAGGAGGATTTATGTTGCTCGGACTGATATCCGATACCCATGATAATGTAGACAGGATAGAGCAGGCTGTATCCGTCTTTAATGAAAGAGGGGTCGCCCTTGTTGTTCATGCAGGGGATTTTACATCTCCGTTTTCCTTAAAACCCTTTGAGAAGCTGAAGGCGGACTTTATCGGTATATACGGAAACAACGACGGAGACAGGCTCCTGCTCAGGGACCGTTCAGGGGGCAGGATCCACCGTCAGCCGCATAAGTTCACATTTTCGGAGAAAAGAATAGTGGTAATGCATGAGCCTGACCTCGTTGACGATCTTGCTGCAAGTGGACACTTTGACCTGATAGTCTATGGTCATACACACCGTGCAGAGATTGAAAAGATTAACAATACATTGATGGTGAACCCGGGAGAGGCAGGTCACTGGCTGTATGGCAAGGCAACAATTGCAGTAGTTGATATAGATAAAATGG
>CAZXDE010000038.1:0-14324 GCA_964639515.1 uncultured Thermodesulfovibrio sp. | reverse complement strand
TACTCCCTGACGGCCTGTTATGGAATACCTTGACTTCATTTCCCTATAACATATAAAATAGACAACCTTGAACGGCAATCTTTAAAAGATTACCTAACTTTTTTACTAAGGTTTCAGGGGTGGTAGTTCAGTTGGTTAGAACGCCGGCCTGTCACGCCGGAGGTCGCGGGTTCGAGTCCCGTCCACCCCGCCATTCACTCCCGCACTTACTTCTTCAAAACCTCCCTCTTTTGGTTCACGGTTGTTTTTATAAAAAGGAACACCCCCCTTAATTCCCATCCTGATAGAGGGGAAAATTCTTGACAAACTCGGCCTTGCCAGGAGGAACGGAACGAGGTTAGGGGCGGTGTGCAAGATAGAAAAAAACAGTTATGAGAAAGCAGGCTCCCTTCACTTGCCCCGAACTCATCTCTCCCCCCTGAATCAAGACTACCCACAGAGAAACCTCAATATATAATAATTAATAACCCGAATCAAAGTAAAAACAAAGAAAGCTCCTGGCAGGAGGCTGAAAGATACGGTTAAATGGCCGCAATACAATTTTCTGTGTTATAATATTTCCGCCAATGCGTAAAAATGGTCTTATAAATCCGACTGTTCCGTTTTCTGCTCAAGGATACTTGCGCAATAAAGGTTTCCCTCTCCTATGCATCCTTGTCATCATACTGCTTATAGCTTCCTGTACGGAAAAGTCCGACACACCCACGGCTACTCCTCCCCCGGAGGGGTTCAGTCATTCACCCATTAGTGTTGACGGGGACATAAAGAGGTTGAGGGAGACCGTAAGTAAAGAACCCGCCGACCTTAATGCCCTGATCGAACTTGGAAACCTCCTTATGGATAGCGGCAGGTTCAAGGAGACAATAAAGATTTACGAAAAAATACTTGTGAGAAACCCGGAGAATGTAAACGTAAGGGTAGACCTGGGCACATGCTACAGAAACTCGGGAGACCCTGAAAGGGCTGCCGGGGAATACAGAAAGGCATTGAGTTATGACCCTAAAAACCTTTATGCCCACAGGAACCTCGGCATTGTGCTGGCTTATGACCTGGGCAGGACAGCGGAAGCAATTACCGAATTTGAGGCATATCTTGAACTCTCTCCTGATGTCTCTGATACCCGGCAGGTAAAAGAGGCTATAAGAGAGTTGAAAGAAAGGTCCTGAGACAGGGATATATGTCCATAAAAGGAATGCTTCTATTCGCCTTTCTTCTTTTTCATAAGCCGTTCATACTTTTCCGCCCCTACACACTCCTTTGCAGCAGGACACCAGTCAAGACAGGTTTGCCTCATCTCCCTTGTAACAACTTTCCCACACTTACCACACACAGCCTCGATCTCGTCTGACCATATCTCAACCGTACTGCCGCAAGAAATGCAGCTTATCTCCTCTGGAAAAGGGCTCTTTATCTCTGTGCTGCCGGGACATCCTTCTTTAAAGTTACTCATACTTTATATTATACCAGGATATCCGGAAAAGGCCCATGATTTATATCATATACAGCTAACGGTTCAGATTTCCTGCTTTTAGCCAACATCATTCCTGCGTACCTCGTAAATCTCCCTGAACATCTCGGATGAGCTCATGAAGGCTTTAAATACCTGTGGATCAAAATGCTTGGGCATGGTTTTGACATCCCCGGCAGTAAGGATATTTACAACGCTCTCATGGTCCAGTACCGGTTTGTAGGGTCTTCTGCTTCTCAATGCATCATACTGGTCAACTATATTCATTATCCTTCCCGATACCGGAATATTTTCACCTTTAAGTCCTTTTGGATAACCGCTCCCGTCCCACTTTTCGTGATGGGTAAGTGCAATCTCCTCAGCCATCCTCAGGTAAGGTGAGTTTGAATTCCTGAGAATTTTCGCCCCGATAGTCGTGTGCGTCTTCACCATCTCCCATTCTTCCGGAGTAAGCCCACCCTTTTTAAGAAGAATACTCTCGGGAATGCCTACCTTCCCGATATCATGCATTGGTGAAGCATAATAAATAGTCTCTATATACTCCTTGCTCATACCCAGGGCAGAAGCGAGCACCTTTGTATATAAACTGATCCTCTTTATATGCGCTCCGGAATCCTCATCCTTGTACTCAGAGGCAAGGGTGAGCCGGTAAACCGTCTCAGCATATCCTGTCCTGATCCTCCTGTATACCTTCTCAAGTCTCTCAAAGGCCCCCTCAAGAGCCTTTGTCTTCACTGCCACTTGCTCCTCAAGAATCTGTCTATGCTGTCTTAGAAAATCACGGCACTCCTTGAGTTTTAACAGGTTTTTTACCCTCAGGCCAAATTCGACTGAATCGACGGGCTTTACAAGAAAATCATCAATACCTTTGGCAATACCTGTACTGCGTTCCGGTGATGAGCCAGGGGCTGAGAGTATAACAATAGGGATATGCCCGGTAAGCTCATGGGCCTTGAGTTTCTCCGCAATCTCGAACCCTTTCATCGCGGGCTTCATCTCATCCATAAGTATAAGGTCCGGTATGTGCTGGAGAGTCTGCTCCACTGCCTCATGGCCGTTCCTGGCTACAATCGTTTTGTATCCGAGGTCTTCACAAAACGACCTCAAGAGCTTTACCTCTTTTTCATCACCATCACCATCAACAATAAGGATTCTGAAGACTTTTTTCTTGTGATTCAAGCCACTATTCACTCTACCCCCCCCAGGATCTCTTGCAAGCTCCCTATCTTTTTGACTGCATTCACAGATGACCACGAACGTGATACCCTTCCCTGTACCCCCTCCGAAGAAAACTCTCATAAAACACAGCCTGATTATATCACAGACTGTTACACCTTTCCATAACCCGACTCCATTGATAAATGGTTGCTGTAACCGGTACCTCAGAAAAATTCTATCACAAAAAACCAAAAAAATGAGAAAAAAAACAAATCCATCCTATAAAATAGAGGAACTAATCGGTATTTTCTGCTAAAGTATTTAAAAATATATCTCGGATTTTCTAAACAAGGAGGTCACGATGTCGGAAAAGGGGATTTCCGTCTTACTTGAGGAACAGAGAAGGTTTCCACCATCTGAGGAGTTTTCACGTAAGGCCCATATCAAGACTATGGCTGAATATGAGGCAATCTATCGCCGCTCGGTGGAAGACCCCGAGAGATTCTGGGCAGAGATGGCAGAGAAGAATCTATACTGGTTCAAAAAATGGGACAGGGTGCTTGAGTATGACTTTGAAAAACCCTTTGTAAAGTGGTTTGCCGGTGGAAAACTGAACGCCTCATACAACTGTCTTGACAGGCACATCGGCACCCCGCTGAGGAATAAGGCGGCCATTATATGGGAGTCGGATGAAGGCCGGTACAGGACCTACACATACCAGCAGCTTTATCATGAAGTCAACAGGTTTGCCAATGTCCTGAAAAAGCACGGAGTCGGCAGGGGCGACAGGGTAACGATCTACCTCTCCATGATACCTGAGCTGGCAATAGCCATGCTTGCCTGTGCAAGGATCGGGGCCATTCATAGTATTGTGTTCGGCGGCTTCTCATCCCAATCTCTCAGGGACAGGATAAACGACTGTAAGGCAAAGCTCGTCATCACCGCAGATGATGGGATAAGGGGTGGAAGGAAGGTGCCTCTGAAGACCAATGCTGATGAGGCATTACTTGAATGTCCAACCGTCGAGAAGGCAATAGTTGTCAGAAGGTCCTCCGGCGATGTGGATATGGAACCCGGGCGGGACTACTGGTGGCATGAAGAGATGGCAGCAACGGATATATCCAACTATTGTGAACCGGAGCAGATGGATGCAGAGGACCCCCTCTTTATACTCTACACATCCGGATCAACAGGAAAACCAAAAGGGGTCCTGCATACAACAGGCGGCTATCTTTTATACACAAACCTCACCTTTAAATGGATATTCGACTACCGGGATGAAGACATTCATTTCTGTACAGCAGACATCGGATGGATAACAGGCCACAGCTACATTGTCTATGGCCCCCTCTCTGCCGGGGCTACATCGCTGATGTTCGAAGGGGTGCCAAACTATCCCGACCCGGGCAGATTCTGGGATATAGTGGATAAACACCAGGTAAACATAATCTACACTGCACCCACCGTAATAAGGGCATTGATGAGGGAGGGAGAGCAGTGGGTACAAAAGCATGACCTTTCAAGCCTCAGACTCCTTGGTACAGTCGGAGAACCGATAAACCCTGAGGCATGGATGTGGTATTACACCCATGTGGGTAAGGAGAAGCTTCCCATAGTGGACACATGGTGGCAGACGGAGACAGGCGGAATTCTTATAACTCCCCTGCCGGGAGCCATGACCCTGAAACCCGGCTCTGCAAACAGGCCCTTTCCCGGAGTGGTGCCGAAGATAGTTAAAGAAGACGGTACGCCTGTCGAGACAAACGAAGGCGGGTATCTTGTCATTGAAAAACCCTGGCCCGGCATACTCAGGGGTATGTTCGGAGATGTTGAAGGAAAGAGATTCAAGGAGGTTTATTTCAGCAAGTTCCCCGGCAAATACTTTACAGGGGATGGGGCAAGGATTGACGAAGACGGCGATTTCCGGCTGATGGGCAGGATAGACGATGTCCTGAACGTCTCAGGCCACAGAATAGGTACGGCAGAGCTTGAATCAGCCCTTGTAAGCCATGAAAAAGTGGCGGAAGCTGCAGTGGTTGGTTACCCCCATGAGATAAAGGGTGAGGGAATATACGCCTTTGTTGTACTGCAGGAGGGAGTCCCGTTTGATGAGGCCTTGGCGGAGTCACTCAAGAATCATGTAAGGAAACTGATCGGCCCGATAGCAAAACCGGACAGGATACAGTTTGCCCCGGGATTGCCAAAGACCCGCAGCGGCAAGATAATGAGGAGGATACTCAGAAAGATTGCAGGCGGAGAGACCGAAGACCTTGGCGATATCTCAACACTTGCCGATCCATCTGTTGTGGAAGAGCTTGTAAGGAACAGGGTTTAGCTGTCAAGGGCCCCTGATATCCTTTACATCTCAAGAGCTACTATGGTATTCTTTATAGCAGACTATTTTAACGCAGGTTAATGCAAATCAATAAAGAGACTGCCGCATACTTATTGTGTTTACAATTTGTGTGCGGTTCTCTAATAATTTAAAGAAAGGGGTGGTATGGTGCCTCTCACAAAAGAGAAAAAAGACGGCATTATCGAAGCATTTAAGGTACACGCAAAGGATACCGGTTCTCCGGAGGTTCAGGTAGCCTTGATTACAGAGAGAATAACTTATCTCACAGAGCATTTCAAGGTCCATAAAAAGGACCACCATTCAAGGCGGGGATTACTGAAACTGGTGTCCCAGAGGAGAAAACTCCTTAAATACCTGAAAACCAGCGAGAAACAGCGGTATGAGAAGCTCATTGAGCGCTTAGGATTAAGAAAGTAGAGGTGACAGGTTACATGCCGGAAATTAATGCTCCACACAGAGAAAAACATGAGATCAGAGGACATCAGCTTATAATTGAAACAGGGGAACTTGCAAAGCAATCTGATGGCTCGGTTTTAATAAGTTATGGTGACACTGTGGTGCTTGCCACAGCAGTAGCTTCAAAGAGGGAAAGAAAAGACCTTGATTTCTTTCCGTTAACTATTGACTATCAGGAAAAGGCTTATTCGGCAGGTAAGATTCCAGGGGGGTTTTTTAAGAGGGAAGGAAAGCCTTCCGAGAAGGAAGTGCTTGCATCCCGCCTGATCGACAGGCCCATCAGGCCACTCTTCCCCGACGGCTTCCGTTCAGAAACACAGGGCATAGCCTCGGTCATCTCGTTTGGTGATGAGAATGTATCGGATATCCTTGGAATAACCGGGATATCCTCTGCCCTTATGATATCGGATATACCCTTTGACGGTCCTGTATCGGCAGTAAGGGTTGGAAGGATCGACGGAGAGTTTGTAGTATGCCCCTCTTTGGAAGAACTTGAAAAGATGGAACTGAACTTTGTTGTAGCCGGAACAGACGATGCCGTCATGATGGTTGAGGGTAGTGCAATCGAGGTCTCGGAGGAGATTGTCCTGGGGGCAATAGACTCCGCTCATGAAGAGATAAAAAAGATAAACGTAATTCAGAGAAGGCTTGCAGAGGTATGCGGCAAACCCAAGAGACAAATCAATCCAGTCGAAATTGATGAGGCACTGAAGGAAGAGGTCAGGTCTCTTGTAATTGACAGGATGAAAGAGGCCCTCAGGATACCCTCAAAGATGAAGAGACAGGAGGAGTTAGACCTTCTGCTTGAGGAGGTACTTGAAAAGTTTACCTCTGAAGAAGGGGACAGGGCAAAAGAGATATCCGGAATATTCCATGATATTGAAAAAAACCTCGTGAGGAGGATGATCATAGACGAAGGGGTGAGAGCCGACGGGAGAAGGCCTGAGGATATAAGGCACATCTACGGCAAGGTTGGTTTTTTGCCGAAAGTGCATGGTTCAGCCCTCTTTGTCAGGGGCGAGACCCAGGCGCTCGTGGCAGTAACCCTTGGTACATCAGCGGACGAGCAGAGGATAGACGCCCTTGAAGGTGAAACATTTAAATCCTTCATGCTCCATTACAACTTCCCGCCCTTCAGTGTCGGCGAGGTGAAGAGACTTGGATTCACCGGCAGGAGAGAGGTCGGGCACGGCGCACTTGCGGAGAAGGCTGTGAAACCGGTGATACCATCCAAGGAAAAATTCCCGTATACCATACGGATCGTCTCTGATATTCTGGAATCCAATGGTTCCTCATCCATGGCAACTGTTTGTGGTGCAACCCTTGCACTCATGGACGCCGGGGTACCCATTGAAACACCTGTTGCAGGTATTGCAATGGGACTCATACACGAGAGTGACAAAACCGTAATACTCTCGGACATACTTGGGCTTGAAGACCACCTCGGAGATATGGATTTCAAGGTTACAGGAACAAAAAAAGGCGTAACCGCCTTTCAGATGGATGTGAAGATAAGCGGTATAACCAGGCAGATAATGGAGTCGGCCCTTGAGCAGGCAAGAGCGGGAAGATTCCACATACTGGAAAAGATGAACGAGACACTGCCTGAGCCCCGAAAGAATCTTGCTCCCAATGCACCAAGAATATATACCCTGCAGATCAAGCCGGAAAAGATAAGGGATGTAATCGGCGTAGGGGGGAAGGTGATCAGGGGAATAACTGAACAGACAGGCGTAAAAATCGACATAGACGATACAGGGCTTATCAACATTGCCTCTGCTGACGAGGCATCCGCCATGAAGGCAAAAGAGATTATAGAAGGAATCGTTCAGGATGTAGAGGTTGGCAGGATATATATGGGAAAGGTCAAAAAAGTTGTAGACTTCGGTGCCTTTGTGGAAGTACTGCCCGGAGTGGAAGGACTCTTACATATTTCCCAGATATCGGATGAACGGGTTGGAAAGGTTACAGACGTGATCAATTACGGTGATGAATTCCCTGTCAAGGTCATAGAGATCGATGATATGGGAAGGCTCAAATTAAGCAGAAAAGAAGCCCTTCGGGAAGAGGCCAAAGGTAAGACAAAGGGATAGACAGAGCATGCTCCGGGTTTTAGGGGCCTGTTTAAAAAACAGGCCCCTGAGGTTTGCCCTTCAACTATAACTTTACTTCTTCAATTTCAGCTCCCCTGTTCCATTTCCCTGTCTGCAGGCAACACACAGGCAGACGCCGGGGAAAGGTAAAACAATACTAATTTTCAGCAACCATTTGGTGCAAAAACCATGTTCAGAAAAGAATATCTCGATAACAAAATACCCGTCCTGCTGGAACGGATAAAGGGTGTTCGGTCAGTATGCCTCGGCATATGGGTAAAGGTGGGATCAAGGCATGAGACAAAGCAGAAAAACGGGATATCCCATTTCCTTGAACACATGCTTTTTAAAGGGACAAAAAGCCGTTCACAAAAAGAGATAGCCGTTGAAATAGACTCCCTTGGCGGAGACCTCAATGCCTACACGTCCAAGGAAACAACAACATTCTACATAAAGCTGCTCGACGATTATCTTGAAAAGGGCATCGACCTGCTCATGGACATTTTTCTTAATTCCAGGCTACCTGAAGACGAGATAGAGAAGGAAAAAGGTATTGTGATTGAAGAGATAAAGATGGTGGAAGATATGCCTGATGATTACATCCATGACCTGTTCAGTGAGTATGTCTGGAACAGGGAAGGCATTGGTCTGGGAATACTTGGCACTAAAAAAACAGTAAGGTCGTTTACGAAAAAAGACCTGCTTGAACATATAAGAAAGCATTACACCATCAACAATATTGTCATATCATGTGCTGGTAATATTGAGCATGAAGAGGTTTTAAAGGGGCTTAACAGCTCCATCGGTACAATCAACAACAACTCCCAACCTAGCACTTACTCAAAACCGAAATTTCATCATGGAACAAAAGTGGTATCAAAAGACTGCGCAGAAGTACATCTCTGCATCGGTACGGAGGGTATTGACCAGGGGAGTCCGGAGCGATATGCAATGTTGTTGATGAATACCGTTATCGGGGCCGGCGTCAGTTCAAGGCTCTTCCAGGAGATCAGGGAACAGAGGGGACTTGCTTACTCTGTATATTCCTTCACTTCTTCCTACCATGACTGTGGCCTTTTCGGTGTATACGTCGGAACAGGCAGGAAAAAATACCAGCAGGTAATCGACATAATAAAGGAGGAGCTCATCACTTTCAAGGATACAGTATCTGAAGATGAACTGACAAGGGCAAAAAAACAACTCAAGGGAAACCTTGTTCTTGCCCTTGAATCCACATCAGGAAGGATGAATAATCTTGCCCGCCAGGAAATCTATTATGGAAAATACATATCTCCCTCAGAGATTATGAAGGCCATTGACGGTGTCCGGTTCTCTGAGGTAAGGGAACTCTCCGACAGACTCTTCACTGACGGGAAATTCGCACTTACTGTTCTTGGACCTGTAAAGAATGCAGCAATTTAACTCTTTATAATGCCTGCAATGTCACCTATCCTGATCCCGAAACTTTCTGCTGCATTTCCCCTGCAAATGAAAAACTCAAGAAGATCACAACTGTTAATAAGACAATAAATATCTTTATCTTCCACTTCTGAATAGCAGTTCTTGAGTGAAACCACATTGCCCTTCAAGACAATCCTCAATCTCTCACCTCCATTGAGGGAATCCCTGAGAAGGGCTGAAGATATGTTGGTTATTGCATTGCCAAAATGGTCGATATATAATACCTCACCTTCAATCGTATTCCTGGAAGGCATTACCGGCTCGGGGAGATGGATGTTCATAAAATCGTCTATATCCGACCCGAAGTGATCAACCGGAATGCCTTTTGAGAGCCACGCTGCCACTGGTGCAAAAATATCCCTGCCATGAAATGTTGCAGCGTCTTTTTTAAGAAAGTAATGCTCGGAAGTTATATGAATAACACGAAAGGAGTCCTTTTCCTTTTTATATACCATCGAAAAAAGACCATTGTCAGGCCCAACAAAGTAATGGTTCTGTGTTGTGACTATAATCGGTCTCCTCCTTGACCCCACTCCCGGATCAACCACCACCAGATGGATTGTCCTGACAGGGAAATACTCATAACTCAGGCCCGTAAGGACGGCTCCTTCCCTTATATTATGGGGCGCGATGTTATGAGTGATATCCACCATTACAACGTCGGGATTGGTATTAAGGATAACCCCCTTCATTTGGCCCACAAAGGGATCTTTCGTTCCAAAATCAGAGGTTAGTGTAATTAAAGGTCCTCTCGTTCCCATATCAAGCCTCCTTTAATACTGGAAATGTCTTTGATTCCACAGGTAGTCATATAATCCTTTATCCCTGATAATATCTCCATTGTTGCGGTTGGACTTACAAAATTAGCCGTTCCCACTGCCACGGCAGCAGCACCGGCAAGCATATATTCGATTGCATCCTCTCCGTCCATAATCCCGCCCGAACCTATGATCGGAATACCGACTGCCCTGAACACATCCCAAACCATCCTTATCCCTATGGGCTTGATAGCAGGCCCCGACAACCCCCCTGTAATGTTTGCCAGCTTTGGTCTTCTCGTCTTTATATCAATAGCCATTCCTGAAACCGTATTTATCAGAGATACTGCATCAGCCCCTGCATCCTCTGCAACCCTTGCCATGAGTGCAATATCCGTCACATTCGGTGAGAGTTTCACTATAAGCGTAAGGTCCGTTACCTCTCTCACTGCACTGACAACCTCAAAGGCGACTTTCGGGTCAGTACCGAAAACCAGCCAGCCCGCCTGCTTGTTGGGGCATGATATATTCATCTCAAGACCGTCTATACCCTGAACATCGCTTAACCTCTCTGCCGCACCCACATACTCATCCACGGAGTCACCGAAGAAGTTGGCTATTACAGGCACATTAAACTGTCTCAGGAACGGGAGTTTTTCCTCTATAAAACTCTCCACACCTATGTTCTGAAGCCCTATGGCATTAAGCATCCCTGCGGGGGTCTCCACAATGCGTGGAGGAGGATTGCCTTCCCTGGGTAAAAGCGAGAGCCCCTTTACCACAATTGCACCAAGGTCGGCAAGGTCAACAAACTCGGCATACTCTTCCCCGTAACCAAATGTCCCGGATGCGGTCATAACAGGATTTTTCAGTCCAAGTTTTCCTATATTGACTAACAGGTTCACGTTAGTGCACTATCTCCCTTACATTAAAAACCGGCCCTTCCTTGCATACCCTCTTATACCCCTGTCCCGTCTTTATGACACACCCAAGGCAGGCGCCGATACCGCAGGCCATTTTTTCCTCAAAAGAAATATAACCCGGAATGCCCCTCTCATTCAGGAACTTCAGGAGTGACGCTATCATCCCTTCAGGCCCGCACGCATATACAGCGGGGTTTGCAACGGCAAGGTCCTCCAGGGATTCAGTTAATCTCTCAACCGCATTGCCCTTAAACCCCATGCTGCCGTCATCAGTGCTTATATAGATATGCCCTGTGAGTTTCTTTATATCATCGAGGAGGTAGAGCTCCGCTGAGTTCATGGCGCCATAGAAGAGACGGGTTCCGGCACGGAAACTCTCCAGCAGGGGATAGACAGACGCTATCCCGACACCACCGGCAACAAGTAACGGGGTCTCATCCCTGAGGGGTTCGGGATAGCCTTTGCCGAGGGGGCCCAACACGTCGATACCGTCACCGGGCCTCATATTTCTCAATAAAAAAGTCCCCCTGCCCTTCAACCTTAAAAGAAACTCCAGATGAGCATCATCCCATCTTAAGATACTGAAGGGTCTCCTGAGAAGGGGATCAAGCGTTTCAGATGCCCTCAGCAGATAAAACTGCCCTGGAGCAGGCCTGACATGGGGTTGCAAAGGGGTAATCCTGAGAAGGTTATGTGTTTGAGACAGGTGGATATTTCCTGCAACCTCTGCCTGGAAAAATCTACTCAAAACTTATCTCTATAATCTCATACTCTATGGTTTTTGCCGGGGCATTGACAACTACCGTATCTCCAACCTCTCTGCTTATCAACCCCCTGCCGACAGGCGATGTGATTGATATCCTGCCATTGTTAACATCCGCCTCATCAGGCCCAACAAGTTGAAACAGCCTTTCCTCGTCTGTTGCAAGATCATAAACCTTAACCTTTGCACCAAAGGTAACCCTGTCGCTCTTGATTCTTGAAGTGTCAATAACCTGGGCCAGTGCCGTCTTGGACTGCAGCTCCTGTATACGACCTTCGACAAAGGACTGTCTCTCTTTGGCAGCATGATACTCTGCATTCTCGCTTAAATCACCATGTGACCTTGCCTCTTCAATATCCTTTATATTCTTTGGCCTCTCAACCCTGAGAAGATGTTCCAGCTCTTCTTTCATTTTCCGGAACCCCTGCTCCGTCATGGGAATTCTCTTCATTATACCCTCCTAAAATCATAAAGGTTGTATCATCGTACGCCTGAATGATATAATGTTGACAATACAATAATAATTTAACCATTATTTCGATTGCTTAGTCAACATTTCTCAAGTCACAAGGCATAGCTGTTACTCGCAATTCGAAGCAGGCAACACACAACAGGTAAAGATATCATCAGCAAGAATCTGCACAGGTCTCATTATGGAGCTAATTTTGGTAAATAACAGACTTGCATGCGTTTTGCATTAACCTGTATCCTGACCAAATATCACAAGTATGCCTGAAAACACAATAGCACTGAGAAAGGATGTTCAGGAAAAGATCAATGAACTTGGTGAGGCTGATATAGTTATCGGCATTCCAAGTTACAACAACGCCAAAACCATCGGACATGTTGTGAGGGCTGTTCAGGCCGGACTTTCAAAATACTTCCCTGACTCCAAGTCCGTACTTGTAAATTCCGATGGGGGCTCAACGGACGGAACCATGGATGTTGTCAGAGAGACCACTGTTGATTTTGACTCCATATTGATTCATCACAGGGTGGGAAACCTACATAAGATTATTACACCCTATCATGGAATTCCCGGGAAAGGGAGTGCATTCAGGACCATCTTTGAGATAGCAAAGACCCTTAATGTAAAGGCATGCGCCGTAGTGGATTCAGACCTCAGAAGTATAACCCCTGAATGGATCGAACTCCTGATCAGCCCGGTTCTCAATGCAGGGTATGATTACGTTGCCCCCTACTATCACAGGCACAAGTATGACGGCACCATCACTAATACCATAGTTTACCCGATGACAAGGGCATTGTACGGACATAGAATCCGTCAGCCCATAGGAGGAGACTTCGGGCTCTCAGGCAGGCTTGCATCTTTTTATCTGTCAAAAAATGTATGGGAGACGGACGTAGCCCGTTTCGGGATCGACATCTGGATGACCACAACTGCTGTTGCAAATACCTTCAAGGTATGTCAGGCATTTCTTGGAGCCAAGATTCACGACCCCAAGGAACCGGGATCCGACCTCAGTGCAATGCTCCACCAGGTGGTAATCTCCGTCTTTAATCTTATGGAAGAATATGCCGCAATATGGAAGGATATAAAGGGGTCGCAACCTGTTCCTACATTCGGGTTTGTATACTCGGTTGGTCTTGAACCCATCAAGGTCAATCTTGATGGTATGATAGAGAAATTCAGACTTGGGGTAAAAGAACTCTCGGTTATGTACGAATCATTTTTACCCGGGGAATTAATGTGGTTTCTCGCAACCGTGGGAGAGAAGCCAAAGGAGAAATTCTCCATCCCCGACAATGTATGGGTGGAGATCGTATATAATTTTGCCATAGCCTGTCACAGAAAATTGATGAGCCGGGAGCATATAATAAAGTCACTTACGCCTCTATATCTTGGCAAGGTAGCCTCTTTTGTGATTGAAACGTGGGACAGCACAGCTGCGGAGGTAGAGCAAAGGCTTGAAGAACTCTGTATCGCCTTTGAAGAGGGAAAGCCCTATCTGATTGAGAGATGGAATGAGGAAGAAGAGTGAATTTGATCCCGGCAACGGTCAATAGCAAAAACCATTAATGAATGATTAATTCAAGGAGGGGTTTTTATGGAAAACCTATTCGATAAAATCGTAACTGCACCTATGACGAACTGTTTCCAGAGGCTTATCGAATTCTTGCCGAACCTTCTCAGTTCTCTGGTTATATTTATTTTGGGATTTCTCCTGGGATGGATTATCAAGAGTATAATCCAGAAAACACTTGAGATATTAAATACAGACCGATTCTGTAAAAGAATGGGGATAACACAGGGGCTTGAAAGGGGTGGAATAAAGACAACGCCCACAAGGCTTCTGAGCCAGATATCCTATTGGTTTGTGGTAATCACTTTCTTTATAATATCACTTTACACCCTGAAAATCCCGGCAATTGAGGACCTCCTTGAGAAATTCTTCCTCTATCTCCCTAATGTTTTTGTCTCTGCGCTACTTATTATAGTCGGTTATATACTCAGCAACTTTGCTGGAAGGGCAACACTGATAGCTTCTGTAAATTCAGGAATAAAATTCTCGGGATTATTAAGCAAAACCGTCAAAACCATTGTCTTCCTGCTTGCCTTTACAATGGCACTGGAACAGCTCGGCATAGGCCGCGATACGGTAATCGTTGCCTTCACGGTAATTTTCGGAGGAATTGTATTTTCACTCTCGCTTGCCTTCGGTCTTGGGGGAAAGGATGCGGCAAGGGAATATATAGAGAAAAAACTCAAGGGAGAAGCCGAAAAGGAAGACGACCTGAAGCATCTTTGAGACAGGCGTGACTATCCCAAATATTATTTTATATCGACTGCTTTTTAAGAAACTTAAGAAACTGTCATGGATGGAGTAATTTGACTTGCAAGATGATAATATGCTACTTTTTGGTAT
>CAZXDE010000037.1:6167-14483 GCA_964639515.1 uncultured Thermodesulfovibrio sp. | reverse complement strand
GTAGTCGTAGTCGCTACTGTAACATCCAGGGTCGAAGAGGCAAAAGCGGCTCCGGACCTGACTTCAAGGTCTCCTGTATATTCATAGGCACCACCTGAGATGAAATCCATTCTGAATTTATAAGAGCCAAACTCATCCGTAGTGGCTTCAAAGGGTGAATCCACTTTGGTATCACCCTTATAGAGCTGCACCACGTTGGATGAATTAGGTGAGGCCCAGATGAAGGATATGGACAGCTTTACATTCCCGACAGGGTTGCCGTCCTTGTCAACAACGGATACAGTATAATATTTTGTTGCCGTTATAACGGGAGAAGTTCCGTTTTCATTACTTACAGATGTAATACTTAAAGATGGGGGATCGATGGTTATAGTTGAACCTGGCGGAGCACTTACATCACCGCATGACCATAAAAAGAGTATTGCTATTAAAGGTAGTACATATTTAAATTTAAAGTGCCGGATTCTCATATCGCCTCCTTGATATTACTTTATATAAAACTGTTTATGCTCTCCAACGAGCAGCATGATTGCAATATATTACACACATTTCTTAGTGATTGTTATTGCCCCGGGCTCTGCTTGACTATCCTCGGCGTAATAAATATCAGAAGCTCACTTGTCCGGGTCTCTTTTTTATTGTTCTTGAAGAGCCAGCCCAAAAAGGGTATATCCTTTAGACTCGGCACACCTGACTCGGCATTATTGTTAACCGTCTTGTAGATACCTCCGATTACAAGGGTCTCTCCGTCCTTGATGATGACATTCGTCCTGGCCTCTTTCTTGTCAGTACCCGGCACGCCCTCAACAGAAGGGATGGTGGGATCAAGTTCCTCTTTCTTTGCCTCAACATGCAGGATAACCGAGCCATCAGGCGTTATGTGCGGCTTCACCTTCAGTTCGAGCTTCACATCCTTGAACTCTGTAGATACCGTACCCTCGGACGTAAGCTTTCTTACAGGAATACTCTTGCCCTGGGATATGTATGCCTCCTGGTTGTCAATTGTAACGATCCTTGGGTTGGAAACTACCTTGAGTTGACCGGTTGTCTCAAGAGCTGATAACTCAACACTCAGAGACAGCGTTCTTGCTGCATTTAAAAATCCGAATGTAATCCCTGTCCCGGAACCGGGACCTGCACCGGATGCCGGGAAATCCACAACATAGGGGGTCAGGCCTCCAACGTTTGAAAGCCTGTTGCCGGTGCTGGCGTTAACCCCCCATCTCACACCAAACTCCCGTGATACATTGGTATTTACCTCTACAATCCTTGCCTCTATCATCACCTGAGGAGTGACCTTATCAAGGGTCTTGATGAGTTTCTCCACTTTCGGCATATTGCTTGGCACGTCCTTTATTATCAAGGAACTTATCCGCTGGTCGACACTCACACTCCCCCTCTCCGAAAGTATCTTTCCCTGGTCTATTGCCGACTTCACCTTGTTCACATCGGCATAACTGATGGGAAAGACCTTTGTCACAAAAGGTTCCGCCTTCCTTGCAGTATCTTTTGCCTTGATGGCATCTTCCCTCTCCTTGACAAGAACGGCCAGGGGAGCTATCCTTATTATGTTACCTTCTAAAACCATACCGAGGTTATGGGTCTTCAGTATAAGGTCAAGCGCCTGATCCCAGGGGACATTTATGAGTTTTACCGTAATCTTTCCCTTAACCTCGGGGTCAATAACTATATTATAACCGCTTACATCCGCAAGGAGCCTGAATATAGGTATAATATCCGCATCCTGAAAATCAAGAGATATCTTTTTGCCCGTATATTTGCCGGCTACAACTTCCCCGGCGGATTCTTTCAGCAGTCCTTCTCCCATCACTACCTTCTTCGCTTCACCCGAATCAACTCCATTAGGCCTTTCTTCCACTGCCTCTTCAAGAAGCTCAGGTGAACGGAGAGATATCTCTATCCTGTTAGCTATTGAGACAACGTCAAAGGTGGTATTAGCATCAAGGTCAAGGACAATACGTAATCTATTTTCATATTCACCCCACCTGATCCCCTTCAGGGGCTTTATTACAGTCGCAGGAACAGATGCCTTCATATCCACATCAGGAATATCTATCACAAGTCTGCCGTCAAGGGGAAAAACATCAGGGATCATCGTACCGTCACCATTAATAGTTACAACCACTTTGTCTTTAAGCCTCTTCATTGATACATTATCAATGTATTGTGCAGGTGGTAAAACGGCTTTCTCCGAAACGCTCTCTGAAGATTCTTTCGGGCTCGGGCTCTCAGACGCTTCGCCTTTTATTAATAAAGTCAACGTGCCTTTTGCATATTCCGGCACTACATCCGCCGGAGAAGAAAGGAGCACATCAAGCCTTGCACCTTCTACAGGCACCCTGGCATATTCGGGTCTGATCTCGGTTATCCCTGCAACCCCCGGAACAATCTTCCGGGTATATTTACCAAGGTTCACACCACTTAGTCCTACAACCACCTTGAACGGGTCATCCGGCTTGTATACTGTGTATTCAAACGGTGCACTTGCAGATATGGTCAACCTGTTGTCTGAAGCTGTAATTGAAGTTATCACAGGGGGAGTTGCCTGAGGCTGCACTACCCCTTTAGCCTGCCTGACCGGTTCTACGGAGGTACATCCATAGAATGATGTAAAAAGCAAAAGACACGAAATAATAAGTGCTAAAGAATAAAAGTTTAAACGTTGCGAACCTCGGATTGCGCATTGTGAGTCTATCCCGCAGCCCGCAGCCCGTAACCCGTTAAATGAATTTCTTTCTTTCTTATATTGTTTCTCCATTATTCCTCCTCTTTGCGGAGCTTCAGAACTGTATCTTTAGGTCTTAATTGACCTCTGTAGTCAACGATATACTCCCTGATTACAACAGTATCACTCTTAATATTCGTAACCTTCCCGCCATAAAGCCCTAAAGTCGTTCCTTCCCTGATAGTATAAGCCTTCCCGTCAGGGAGGATAACAGAGGCATAATAGTCTTTACCCGCTTTACCCGTAGAGACCACACCAAGGAGTCTGAAATCCGTAACGTCATAATTCTCCAGGGGATTGAGCGTCTTCTTTTTGTTCCCTACCTTCTGTTTTGTCAGGACAATAATGGAAAGGAACGGGTCACGTCTGCCCTCGGGATTATAGGTAATTGCCTCAATATTCTTCCTGGTTTTTTTGGCCTTAGGCTTGACCGTTTCAATTGTTCTTTTAACCGTGGTTGTTTGAACAGGGGTTTTCCCTGCCGACTCAGGTTTTTTAACCTGCGGCTTTTCTTTACAGGCAATAAGCACGGAAGTCAACAGAATTACCATCAATATATTTATTATGGTCTTCATCTTCTACGACCCCGTCCTTTTTTGCCTGCCGCTCCTTTTTGCATCTCGCTTTCAGGAACTGCAGAGAATGTCAGGGCAACAAAGGATATCTGCAGCCTGGCTTCCCTTGTTTCCGGTTTTGCATTACCAAGTTTTATATTTGTAACATTTACGATCCTGCTGAGTCTTGTAAGGGAACTGAAGAAATAGCCCAGCCTGTGGTATGAACCTGCCATCTCCACCTTCACGGGTATCTCATATACAACCCCACTTGAATGGATCTTTCTCCTGGAAGGCTTCCAGAGCTTTATCTGCAAGCCGGCCTTGATTCCAAGGTCTGAAACCTGCTTCAGAAGGGTGGTTACTTCCTTTTCCTCGGGTAACTGTCTCTTTAGATCATCCAGTTCTTTAACCAACCCCTCATAACGGGCCTTGATTTCCGGCAGTTTCCTCAGCTTCGTTTCCGCCTTTCCTATCTCCTGTTCCTGCCTTGCAATATTTTTTTCGAGTAAATTAATCTCGGCAGTCATGGGCTTATAATAGATAAAAAAGAACATGACTATGATCAGAAGGGGCACGCATGTTGCTATAGCATATTGAGCAGCCGGCGGAATTGTCTTGAGATCTATTTTTAATTTTGACGCCATCTCAACCATTTACTCCCAGTTTTAGCTTGAAGTTATACACAGGGATCTTCTTCTTTGAACCGCCACCGGAAATCTCCTTGCGTTTTGACTCGGCAAGATAGACGGAGTTGAACAACGGGGACTTTTTGAGCCTGTTTACATATTTCACTACATCCGTGTTGGTAAAGGCATAACCTTCAATAGCAACTGCGTTACCTTTGACTTTAAGCTCTTTAAGCCATACCCCGTTTGGCAGGTCTTTGCTGACCTCATCCATCAACCTGACGGGAATACCCTGATTCTTTCTTAATTGCAGAATTACACCTTTCTTCCGTTCCACGGTTTTAACTAGCGTTTCGTAGTTCTCCAATGCCTTCAGTTTTTTCCTCATGTCCTGGAGTTTCTGTTCATTGGAGGCCTTCCTGACTTGCAGGGACTTAAGCTCTTCCTTAACGTTAACATACGTAAACAGCGCCCCGATCAAAACAATAACGGTTGCTATGACAGTGATTATAATAAACCCCGGGATCGGCTTTGGCTTCTTCTTTCTTTTAACGGGGAGAAGGTTTATCCTTATCATCTGTCTCCTGCCCTCCTGATGGCAAGCCCCACGGAAACAGCAGCTATAGGCGCTATATCCCTGATATAAGCTTCATCCAGTTTCTTTGAGATAGTAATGTTCTGAAAGGGATTTGCAATCTTTACCTCTACACTTAACCGCTCAGCAAGCATTTCCGGAAATCCTTCAATAAGTGCACAGCCGCCGCTGAGTATTAACTCAGCCACTTCCTCTTTTGCCATGGAGGTCCTGAAGTACTCCAGGGAACGGCCTATCTCATTAAAAATCTCCTCAGAGGCAGCTTCAATTACAGTCCTGGCCTCCTCTTCAGATACATTTTCCACTGTCTCACCCCGTTTAAGCCTCTCAGCTACTTCATACGGTATATGGAACTCCCTCTGCAGCGCTTCTGAATGGAGATTGCTCCCCACAGGGCCGTCCCTCGTAAAAGATGGGATTCCCCCCTTGATAATGTTCACCTTGATGGAGCTTGCACCTATGTCCACGAGGGCAACATTCCTGGAAGCTGAAATCTCGTAATTCAGCTCGTACATATTTTCAAGGGCAAACACATCAACGTCCACTATAACAGGGGTTAATCCGGCATCTTTTACAACACTGACGTACTCATTTATAACGTCCTTCTTTACTGCCACCAGTATAACATCCATCTGTCCGGGCTCTTCCCTGGGACCGATAATCTGAAAATCAATGTTTACATCGTTTATGTCAAACGGGACATACTGTTCTGCTTCAAACTTTATGGATTCCTCAAGCTCTTCCTCGCTCATTTCGGGCAGGCTTATCATTTTAATGATTACTGAGGAATGACCGGAAACCGATATAACGGCTTCTTTAGTTTTTATTTTTGTCTTGCGGAGGAGTTCCTTAATTGAATCAGCAAGACGGAGAGAATCGATGATAGCGCCATCCACAATGAGTTCAGGGGGCAGCGGTATCATATCAAAATCTTCAAGTTCATACCCACCCCTCATCTCTTTTATCCGGGCCACTTTTAAAAATCCGGCCCCGATATCCAGCCCTATGGGAGTCTTTTCACCAAACAGCATACCTCTATATAAACAGAATTTTTTTATCTTGTCAAGTATTTTTTTCTTTTCTTTTCGAAAGTTGCTGGAAATAAAACAATCCCGAGCCACAAAAAAAGTATACTGCAGCTTTCAGATTGCATGGGACAGCAATTTCTCAACGTGTATCCATACTTAACACTTCTATCTTTATTTAACACTTTCAGGTTTTTAACGGTCGGTGAAAAAAGACCTTTTCTATCTTCATGCCCCCCCCGTCCTGCAACTTCCCAACGGCAAAAAAATCACCAGCGGGACTTTTTAATCTGACGAGTTCTCCCCCGGATATTCCAGCCCTTGCAAAAAACGCCGTACCATGACCGGCAAGCCTGAACTGATCGTCATTCAGGGTGAATTCATTCAGATGTCCCAGGGCCTCATCCATTGTGGAAAAAGTGAATACTCCTTTCCGAAGCGCCTCAAAAGAGACGGAATCCTCTATTTTAAAGTGTCCTATTGCTGTTCTCTGCAGCCTTTTAACTACAGCCCCCACCCCGAGGGCCTCACCTATATCACGGGCAATGCTTCTGATATAAGTCCCCTTCGAACATCTTATCCTTACAACAAATTCAGGCAAAGAGAAAGAAAGCAGTTCCATCATGCCGATAAAAACCCTCCTCTCTTCTCTCTGAACGGTTATCCCCTTCCTCGCAAGCTTGTAAAGAGGCACCCCCTTCTGCTTTATGGCTGAATACATCGGGGGCATTTGCATTAATTCCCCCTTAAATTGCTGGAGTACCCTTATTATCCCGTCCTCAGTAATACCGGCCGGGTTCTCTTCCTTAATTATACTTCCTGTAATGTCAAGGGTATCGGTCACTATGCCGAGCTGAAGGTGGGCTATATACTCTTTTTCGAGTGATGAAAGGTACTCTGTTATCCTTGTAGCGTCATTCAGACAGACAAGCAATACGCCCTCGGCAACAGGGTCAAGGGTGCCTGCATGACCGGCCTTGGAGGCCCCGAGGATGCGTTGCACCTTACGCCCTGCCTGGTGGGATGTGATATCAGGTGGTTTATTCAGATTTATAACAATACCGTCTTTAAAACTCTTCTCAATAGTCATCGGACGGCTACTGAGTCCCGAATCGCCTCTAAAAGTCTTCTCTTTACATCCTCGATATCACCACAAACCCTGTAACCGGCAGCATTCTTATGTCCACCACCACCAAAACATGAGGCAATCAATGAAACATCACAGTTACCCTTACTCCTGAGGCCGGCCTTCCAGCAGCCTGATTCAACCTCCCTGAACATGGCGGATATGTCTACAGACTCTACCATTCTTGGAAAGTTTATAAAGTTTTCCGTATCCGGGGCATCCGCCACTGTCTCCTTAAACATATCGAGTGTAATGATTGAAATGGCGCTGTTAATGTTACCTGTACGCACAATCTCCACCGTCTTCAGCATATTGACAAAGAGCCTGAACTTATTGACGGACCATGATTCATAAAGCCGCCTGGAAACTTCTCCGGGGTCAACCCCGGCATCCACCAACTCGGCAGCAGCCCTCAGCACCTCAGGCGTGGTGTTTTCATACCTGAATGTTCCCGTATCCACGGCAATTGCTGCATAAAGATTTACCGCCATTTCCCTGTTAATTTCCACTTCAAGTTCTCTTATAAGATTATAAATCATCAACCCTGCAGCAGGGCTTTCAGGTTCTATCCACCTTATATGACCAAAGTCCGTAACCGTCCGATGGTGGTCGATAACAACGATTTTTTTGCACTCCACATCCTTCAGCCCCACCCTCTCAAGGTCATTGCAGTCCAGGACAATGAGAACCGAATTCTTCAGTCTCTCCCTGTCCATCCCGGTCTCAACCCACTCTGAAGAGGGAAGAAAGTTGTATATATACGGCACCCCATCGCTGTTGAAGACTTTTACATCCTTCTGAAGTAATCTCAGGGCAAGGGCAAGGGCAAGGGATGAGCCCAGGGCATCTCCTTCGGGATTGATATGGGAGGCAATTGTAAAGGATTGCTCTCTCCTTATGAGTTCAACTATCTCTTCAGGAACCTTCACTTTCACCCTCTTTTTTTATTCTGAGAAGCAGTTCATCTATCTTTGCCCCGTATTCAATTGATTCATCCTCATGGAATTCAAGCGTTGGAAGCACCTTCATCCTTACACGCTTTCGCAGCTCCGATCTTATAAATCCCTTTGCGGAATTCAGAATCTTCAGTGTGCTCTTTGTTTCGCTTTTCCGGAGTACACTCACATAAACCCTGGCAATCTTCAGGTCTTCCGTGACTTCCACCGAAGTGATGGTCAGGAAACCCAGACGAGGGTCCTTCACCCTCCTCATGACAATATCGGCAATCTCCTCCCTCATGAGGTCTCCGATACGCTTTGAACGTTTATATGGCAGCATAATTTGATATTCCTTTCATGAAGTTAATATTTCAGGCTTACAGCAATTCTATGTCCATCTTCAGCACCTCAAGAGAAGCCTCGGAAAGGACCATGTTTTTTATCTTCTCAAAAGTACTGTAAAGGTGTGAGGTATCATTCGTAACACACACTATCGAGATGGTAGTCCTTTGCCACAGATTATTGGCATCTTCCGCTACCGAGACATTAAATTTCGCAAGCCTGTCCTTGAGTGAGCGTATTACGAAGCGTTTTGACTTCAGTGAACCAGCCTCGGGGATAAAAATATCCAGGGTTAAAAGACCAATTATCATTCTTATGGATTAACTGTCCTGGTTATGGATTGACTGTTTTGTTCTTCCCC
>CAZXDE010000037.1:0-6067 GCA_964639515.1 uncultured Thermodesulfovibrio sp. | reverse complement strand
AAAAAGCTGAGGAAGGACTAAAAGCCGGGAAGAAGACAGAAGCGGCTATATCTGCATCTGCTGTCGAGAGTGAGGCGACCGTGCCCCCTGACAGCCCCCCAAAAGAGGCAACAGACCAGAAGGCGGATACAACAAAAAGAAAGAGCATGCAGCGGGCATTTCAGGCTATAAGAAAGATTGAACCCAAGAAATGGCTTGACTCAAAGAGTGGAAAGAGGGCCGGAAGGGGAAGGGTTGTTAATCATGGCAGGGCACAACATACTGCCACTCAAACCCAGCATATCTCAACGGCAGCTCCCAGGAAAAAAGCGATAAAGCTACCTGAAGGTGCCACTGTCAAGGAATTTGCAGAACTGATCGGCCAGAAGGTCTCCGAGGTCATAAAAAAGTTCATGGAACTTGGGACAATGGTCACGATAAACCAGCCGGTAGAGCTGGATGCAGCTATACTCATTGCCGACGGTTTCGGGATCAAATTAGAGTCAGCCCCTCTGGAAAATGAAAGGGTGGAAATCGAGGAGGTTGAGGAACGGCCTGAAGACCTGTCGCCAAGGGCCCCGGTTGTGACTGTAATGGGTCATGTTGACCATGGAAAGACATCACTCCTTGACGCAATTCGAGAGACCCGCGTTACCGAAACCGAATCAGGCGGAATAACCCAGCACATCGGGGCATATAAGGTAAGGCTTAAAGAAAGGGATATCGTATTTCTGGATACCCCCGGACATGAGGCATTTACAACCATGAGGGCAAGGGGTGCACAGGCCACGGATATAGTTATTTTGGTAATTGCCGCTGATGACGGGGTCATGCCCCAGACAGTGGAGGCCATCAACCACGCAAAGGCTGCCGGTGTTCCCATTATTGTGGTAGTGAACAAGATTGACAAGCCCGATGCAAACCCCCAGAAGGTAAGGAGCGAACTGGCTGAATACGATATCGTTCCAGAAGAATGGGGAGGAAAGAATATCTTTGTGGATGTATCTGCAAAGAACGGGATCGGAATAGATGACCTGCTGGAGATGATACTGCTTCAGGCTGAGATAATGGAGCTGAAGGCAAATCACGAAAGACCTGCAAGGGGAGTAATCATAGAATCCAGGCTCGACAAAGGCAGGGGCCCGGTTGCAACCGTCCTTGTACAGTCCGGGACACTTAAGATTGGAGATGCCTTTGTTTCAGGAAAGTCTTATGGCAAGGTCAGGGCACTTATTAATGACAGGGGAAAGAGGGTTACAGAGAGCATACCTTCAACTCCGGTTGAAGTGATCGGTTTCTCAGAGGTTCCTCAGGCCGGTGACCACTTTGTTGTTGTGGAGGACGAAAAAAAGGCCAGGCAGATAGCAATGGCCAGGCTTCACAAGGAAAGGCTGGCAGCGATGGCCAGGGCAAAGAAGGTTAAACTCGATGAACTCTACTCGCAGATCAAGGAGGGGGAGATCAAGGAGTTAAACATAATTATCAAGGCCGATGTGCAGGGTTCTGTAGAGGCCATCAGGGAATCCCTTGAGAAAATCACCCACCCCGAGGTCAAGGTGCGGGTGATACACACGGCTGTCGGAGGAATTAACGAGTCCGACGTAATGCTGGCCTCTGCATCCAATGCAATTATAATAGGCTTCAACGTCAGACCCGAATCAAAGGCAGCACAGGCCGCTGAAAAAGAGAATGTTGATATCAGGCTTTATACAGTAATATATGAGGCCATTGAGGATGTAAAGAAGGCACTTGAGGGTCTTCTTGAACCAACATTAAGGGAAAAGGTTGTCGGCAGGGCCGAGGTGAGAGAGGTCTTCACAATCTCCCATATCGGCACAGTGGCAGGCTGTTATGTACTTGAGGGCACCATGCAGAGGGCAAGTGACGGCGTAAGGGTTATCAGGGATAATATAGTCATTTATCAGGGAAAGATAGCCGCAATAAAAAGGTTCAAGGAGGATGTAAAAGAGGTTCAGACCGGATATGAGTGCGGTATTACGATTGAGAAATTCAATGACATCAAGGTTGGAGACATACTGGAAAACTTCATAATTGAAAAAATCGCAGGAAAACTCTGATATTAAAACTGCCGGACCGGGCTTGACTGTTTCAGATGAAATCAATAACTACCGAGCTTTCAGACATAATAAAAGGCCTTGGCCTTTATGAAGAATTCAGGCTCGAATTTTTACGGAAAGACTTCAGAAAAATATTCCCTCCCCCTATGGGCGAACACCTGTACCCCTCGACACTGAAAAGGGGACAACTGCTCATCATTGTTGACTCCCACGTATGGCTTAACGAAATAAGACTCCATAAGGAAGAGATGGAAAAGCGTCTCTCAGGCTATGGAGTTGAGTCAATCAGGTTCAAGCTCGGCAGGGTATTCGGAAAGAAGAGGGGCAGGCCCGCACCTGCTGCAGCCCCCGTCAATATACCCGAAGAGCTGATTGATGACGTTACCCTCAAAATAAAGGACCCCCATATTCGGGAGTCCCTGTTAAATGCAATCAGATCATCTATGAGGCATCATCCCAAAGGGATTTAGAGCCATCAAGTGGATTACGCTGTCTTTTCATAGATCAGGAGCGGCCTTTCCTGACGTGTAATAACCTCTTCATTAATCACGCATTCCCTTATCTCTTTCCGTGACGGAATCTCGTACATCACCTCAAGCATTATATCCTCAAGGATGGCACGCAGTCCCCTTGCACCGGTCTTCCTCTTTATCGCCTTTCTTGCAATGGCACGCAGGGCCCCCTCACTAAAGCGTAATTTCACGTTATCTATGGAGAGCAATCTCTCATACTGCTTTGTAAGGGCGTTCTTCGGCTCAACAAGTATCCTTACAAGTGCCGATTCATTCAGCTCACCCAACGTGCTAACTACAGGAAGCCTCCCGACAAACTCAGGGATCATCCCGTACCTTACAAGGTCCCCTGGTTCCGCAATGCTGAGAATATTCCCTATTTTTCTCTTTGCAGTAGTATCAGCTCCAAAACCGACTGTCCTCTTTCCTATCCTCTTCTCGATAATCTCTTCAAGCCCCACAAAGGCACCGCCACAGATAAAGAGGATACCGGTTGTATCTACCGGGATATACTCCTGCTGCGGGTGTTTCCTCCCACCCTGAGGCGGGATATTCGCAACCGAGCCTTCAACAATCTTCAGAAGGGCCTGCTGTACGCCCTCTCCCGAGACATCCCTTGTAATGGAGGGGCTGTCGGACTTTCTGCTTATCTTGTCCACCTCGTCTATATAGATTATTCCCCTCTGTGCCCTCTCAACATCGTAATTGGCTGCCTGAAGCAGTTTAAGAATAATATTCTCCACATCCTCACCAACATAACCGGCCTCTGTAAGGGTTGTGGCATCCGCAATAGTGAAAGGCACATCGAGTATCCGGGCAAGTGTCTGCGCAAGAAGAGTCTTACCGGTCCCGGTCGGACCTATAAGGAGGATATTGCTCTTCTGTATCTCCACATCCTTCTTGACCGGATGATGAATCCTCTTGTAGTGGTTATGAACCGCAACCGAGAGTGTTTTTTTTGCCTTCTCCTGACCGATTACATACTCATCCAGCGCCTTGTGTATCTCCATAGGTGTATGCAATTCCGGAAACGGCAGTCCTTCATTGAGAGTCTCCATCTCTTCCGATAGTATCTCGTCACAGAGTTCCACACATTCGTCACAGATATAAACCGTGGGCCCGGCAATGAGCTTCTTCACCTCACTCTGGGTTTTACCACAGAAAGAACACTGTAACTTATCTTCTTCCTTTTTAGACATCCTGTAGCCTCCTGTCAGCCGCTATCGGCTAATCCTTCCTGGTTCCAAATAAATATACAACTAACGTATATATTACTATTCTTCTTTTTCTTTCTTGACGGAATAGATCACATCATCAACAAGCCCGTACTCCTTTGCCTCTTCTGCAGACATGAAAAAATCTCTGTCCGTGTCTGCCTGAATCTTGTCATAAGGCTGGGAAGTATGGTTCGCAAGAATCCCGTTCAGAATCTCCTTCATCTTGAGAATCTCTCTGGCATGGATCTCTATATCAGTGGCCTGTCCCTGGAAACCACCCATCGGCTGATGTATCATTATCCTCGAATGGGGAAGGGCAAACCTCTTTGACTTTGCCCCTGCCGACAGAAGCAGCGCCCCCATGCTCGCCGCCTGTCCAAGGCAATATGTGGCAATATCAGGCTTCACATACTGCATGGTATCATAGATAGCGAGCCCTGAAGAGACAACCCCGCCGGGGGTATTGACATAAACATGGATATCCTTCTCAGGGTCATCAGTCTGAAGGAAGAGAAGCTGCGCAATCACTGTATTGGCCACATGATCGTCTATCGGCGTACCGATAAAGATTATCCTGTCCTTTAACAGCCTTGAATAGATGTCATAGGCCCTCTCCGTCCTTCCTGTCTGTTCTATTACAATAGGAATCAAACTCATCTCTTTTACTCTCCTCCTGGTTTAATGTCACTGTTGGCTGCTTTATCACTTTCAGTTGCTTCCCTGACAGCTTTTTGAAATACAATGTCAAGGGCCTTCTCCCTGACAATATTCTGCCTGAAGCCACTCATGGCACCCTCATTCTTGAGGTACATGTCTATAAAATTCTCCGGGCTGAGATACATGCTGCCTGCAATCTCAACTATTCTCTTTTTAATCTCGTCCTCGGTAACTTCCACTTTCTCCTTCTCTGCAATCACATCAAGGATGATATTGGCCTTGACATTCCTGACGGCCTTCTCTTTCAAATCTTCCCTTGCCTTTTCAACATCGAGTTCCGGGTCCTTCTTCTTCTCTTCACCAACGAGTGCATTAAGCTCCGACTCAAGGAGACTCTCAGGTATCTCAAACTCATTGTCCTTCACAAGCTGTTCAATAAGCTCGGCCTTCTGCCTGTTCTCGGACATCTCTTTCTTTACATTCTCAAGAGACTCCCTGACAGCTTCCTTCAGTTTCTCCAGATCGTCATATCCAAGGTCCTTGGCAAATTCATCGTTCAGATCAGCCTGTTTTAATCTCTTCACCTCATTAATGGCCCCTTTAAGGGTAAGGGTCTTGCCGCAGAAATTCTTGTTGACGTAATCATCGGGAAATGCTGCGGAGACCTCAAAGGGCTCCCCTGACTTCCTGCCTTTCAATGCCTCTGATATCTCCCGGGGAATGATATCACTGCCGATCTTGATAAACTGGCCTGTAACCTTCTGGTCCTCCTCGACAATCTCGTAGTCAACCACCACAAGGTCGCCATCAGAGATTGTATCATCAACCACCTCATAAGTGGACTTCTCCGTCAGCAAACGTTTGGTGGTCTCCTCCACTTCCTCGTCCGTTACATCAACGGTCTCCTCTTTTACAGTATACCCCTCATATTTCAGGTCTTTTATCTCCGGAAGGAACTCTACTGTAAAGGTCATCTTCAGGGGTGTTTTCCTCTTGAAATCGTACTCTTCAAAAACCGGAGCTGCAACTGGAAACAGGGCCTCTTCCTTGATCGCCATTACATAATACTCGGGGATCACCCTCTCAAGCACGTCCATCTCCACGTCTTTACCATATCTCCTCTCAAGCAGGGAAAGCGGGACCTTACCAGACCTGAACCCGGGGATTTTCATGGTTCTACCAATATTCCTGAGTGCCTCTTCTATCTTATGCTCAAAAACATCAGCAGGTATCTCTACAACAAATTTCTTTTTAGTGGGATTAATATCCTCAACAGTCTTCTGCATCTTGCCTCCTGCAAACAATATTTTATCTCTTAATTTAAAAATATACGGGTATATTTGTCAATTTAAGGAGTGCCTTCAAAAAGCCTTCGCCTGCGGGCCGTACTGCCTTTTATTCCTTACCTGGTTCTTTTTCCGCCTTTCTCTCTTTAATAAGCTTCTGTGCAATATGTCCGGGGACATCTTCATAGTGAGAAAACTCCATGGAGTAGATTCCTCTTCCGGAGGTAAGACTATGAAGCTGGTTGGCATACGTAAGCATCTCCGCCATGGGCACAAGGGCCGTTATCTTCTGGTTTCCACCGGCCTGGGGCTCCACACCCTGAACCTTTCCCCTCTTT
>CAZXDE010000036.1:0-14640 GCA_964639515.1 uncultured Thermodesulfovibrio sp. | reverse complement strand
ATAGCACCGCGAACAAATAAACCCGCTTTAGCCAATGTCAGCTGAAAATCTGCGACATCAGAAAAAATCGAACCGAGTTCTGATTCCCCATCTTCGCCTTCGATGGGATAACCGATAACGATATTATCCGTAAAAGTAGTGAACTTGCGAGTATCTTTTATGAGTAAAGGCGATTTGAATATTTTATATTTTTCACCCAAAGGATCATGAAGATAATCAACGGCAGTTTTTAGCGTTGCGTGGAGATGATCAAGAAAATCTTGGCTTTCATCTCTCTCTCCGGCCTTGGTAATTATTTGTTTATAACCTATGATGTCCATGTATGCGACCACAGACGATCTCATTAAGGGCTTGCCAGATTTATCAATGTAAGGATTTCTTTCGTCAGACATAGAATTATTCTCGTATTACCTACAACCATAACTGCTGCCTAACCTATGAAAAGGAAGCAGTAAAAATTCTGAATGCACAACTATTCAGTGGTCTGTTTGATGCCATTGTTGTGTGACAGTTTCTTGATAACCGACATCTCCACTTGCTTTCTCAAGCGTTCAGAAAACTTCTTCAGTCTATATGTCGACTTATTTCCATAGTTGAAAATTGGGTAGTAAGCGAAAAGTAAATGTCCGTTATTTTCATGCGACACTACAAACTCAAAACCATCATCAAGGATAACGGTCATAGAGAGGTTCTGAAAAATATACTTTCTCAAAACGTAAGACCATTCATCCCTCGCCCCTATGACGATAAATAATCGTTCACCAGAGGAGTAATGCTTGCATTTTTTTGACAGTATCTCTGGCCTCTCAGCCAAACATTGAACCACATACTCCGAAGCGGAGATGCCAAGCTTTTTCGAAAGCCATTCTGGCCAAATGGAAGTGTTTCTTCTACCAATTGGATAATACTTGATGTTGCATTCGTTACTTGAATATAGCCGTTTCGCCCTATAGTCTCTCCAGTCGTTGTCAACACCACATAAGTCACCGAAGGCAAATGTCATGATTTTCGATATGAATTCCCCTGGAACCCCAGTGTTTTTCTGAGTAAGCGGTCTGTCGATTTCAGTCGGTATCCAGTTTGGATTTCCAGTAATATAGTCAACAAATTCCTCTTGCTCAAGCTCCCCTCCATCCTCAATAGTTAGGAAACATACTGGAGCGGTAGCCAGCCCGTCAATCCGGACAAACTGCATTACTTTCTCAATTTCCTCGTTGTTCATTATCTGCTTTTTGTATGGCGTCTTTGGGGACATCTTAATTGCAACAACATCAGTAAAGTCATTTCCTGTTACAACTCAACGCTTTCAATTTCATATTCTTCTGAATATTGATTACCTGAATCTACTAATTGCGAAACTCTCCATCTGTATCAACTTAGGGGACGTCCCTAAACTTCGGTCATAGTGTGAACAGGATGTCCCTGAAGTTTCTGATTATATCTTGTGAAACTATAGTTTTTCGAGAAAATCATCCACTGATAACCGTGCCTGTTTCAGTATATGAGACAGCGTTGACCGTTTAACCGGCTTATGTGCCGGAACTATTATTTTCAAAACTTCATTTCCAAGATGCTTCTGTAACCTGATATGAGAACCTTTCTGTCTGACAATTACCCATCCATCTCTCTGCAAGGCTTTGACTACCTTATTATAATTCAAGCTGGGAACTTTGCTCATATTGCTAACTCTAATACCTCAGCCTCAGGAAGAGTTATCACATCATCCTCAACAGACTCTAAATAAAGTTCTATTGCTTCTTTTATGTTTTTTATCGCTTTCTCTTTAGTATCACCTTCAGATATACAACCAGGTAGTGATGGAACAATAGCGGTATAACCTCCTTCATCGCTTGGTTCCAGATAAACTTTGATCTTCATTTCTTGCCTCCAGTTTCAGGTTGAAATATATCATGCAACAGAGTGCGTCTCGCAACATATTGCATTTAGAGATTCTGAAATAAATTCAGAATGACATATTAGGCATTTATTGCGAAGCCAAGGGTTTAATACCCCGCCCCTTGGGGCGTTCAATGCCTTTAAAGATACCCCGTCCGCTTGCGGCGGGGTAGTTCATTTGCTGGTTTAATATCCTATTAAAAAGTGGAGTTATCAAAAGATTTGGTATGCTTAATTTAACAGGGGTCCATGGAAGCTGTCAAGACTGTTTCCGGATTCCTGCAAGAACAGGAATCCGGAATTCGTATAATTCATGTTTTAATCTATTTCTTCAATCCCTTCTGTAATGCTGCTTCTGCCCTGCGCATTGCGGATTCGGCCTTTTTCAGGGCCTCCTCTGCCTTCTTGTACGCCTCATCAGCCCTGCCCTCAGCCCTCCGGGCAATTGTCTTTGCCTCCAGTACCAGCGCCTTTACTTCCTTGATATCCCCTTCCAGCACTGTACCATTGCTGTCAAGGGAATCGAGCTTCTGAATCATTGAGTCTATCTTCTTGTTAAGGGAAGCAACGCCGTCTTTAACGGCATCAACCTTCTTTTGTACAGGCTCTATCTGCTTGGCCACGTACTCCCTTGTTGCACAGCTTGTTGTAAATAGTCCTAAAAGCATTAATAAAACAATCGTCTTTCTCATTTTGCACCTCTCCGATAATCAGGACTTTTAGATTCTTCCGTCTATTCCTTTAACGCAGCCTGGGCTGCAGCAAATCTTGCTATAGGCACCCTGAAAGGAGAGCAGCTTACATAATCGAGTCCAAGCTGATGGCAGAATTCAATGGATTTCGGCTCTCCTCCGTGCTCCCCGCATATGCCTAACTTAAGACCTTTCTTGACCTTCCTGCCCTTGTCAACGGCTATGCGCATAAGGGCGCCGACTCCATCCGTGTCTATGGAAATGAAGGGGTCATCCTTGAGTATCCCGTTCTCTATGTAATAAGGGAGAAAACTGCCTGCATCGTCCCTTGAAAGACCATAGACCGTCTGAGTGAGGTCATTTGTGCCAAAGGAATAAAAGTCGGCATGAACTGCTATTTCATCAGAGGTTACACATGCACGGGGCAGTTCTATCATGGTTCCCACAGTGTATGCCACCCTCGCCTTGTACTTTTTCTTTACTTCATCTGCAACACTAACTACGAGGTCCCTCATTACTTCAAGCTCCCTGACATGTGCAACAAGGGGTATCATTATCTCAGGGATAACCTTTACCTTCTCCTTTGAGACCTCACATGCAGCCTCCATAATGGCCCTGACCTGCATCTCGTATATCTCGGGAAACGTCAACCCAAGACGGCATCCACGGTGTCCGAGCATGGGGTTAAACTCGTGAAGCGATTTATTTTTGGCATTCAGTTGTTTAAATGGGACTCCCATCTCTTTGGCCAGTACTTTCAGTTCAGCATCGGTATGGGGCAGGAACTCATGAAGCGGCGGATCAAGAAGCCTTATGGTTACAGGGAGACCATTCATTGCCTTGAATATTCCTTTAAAATCACCCTTCTGCATGGGGAGAAGCCTGGCAAGCGCCTTCTTCCTGCCCTCAACAGTCTCGGAGAGTATCATCTCCCTCACAACCATTACCCTGTCAGCATCAAAAAACATATGCTCTGTCCTGCATAGACCAATCCCTTCAGCCCCAAAACCTCTTGCTGTAACAGCATCATTCGGAGCATCGGCATTTGCCCTGACTTTTAATTTTCTGAACTTGTCCGCCCAGGTCATTAATTCCTTGTACCACTTGTTACGATCAGGATCAGCCGACAACAGATTCAATTTACCCTCATATACACGGCCCTTTGAGCCGTTCAGGGTTATCCAGTTACCCTCTCTCAGCACTCTGCCATTCACGGAAAGTTCTTTCTTTTTCAGGTTTATCTCGAGTTCGGAACAGCCCACAATGCAACATTTACCCCAGCCCCTGGCAACAAGTGCGGCATGACTTGTCATGCCGCCTTTAGCCGTAAGAATTGCCGCTGCGGCATGCATTCCATGTACGTCCTCAGGTGATGTCTCGTTTCTGACAAGTATCACGGTCTCACCCTTCTTTGCCCATGCCTCTGCATCATCGGCAGTAAATACAATCTTTCCGGTGGCGCCGCCCGGCCCGGCAGGCAGACCCTTTGCAAGTTTCACGGCCTTCTTTTCAGCCGCAGGATCAACACCTGGATGTAAAAGCTCGTCTATCTGATCCGGCTTGACCCTCAGGATAGCTGTTCTTTTGGAAATTAGCCTGGATTTGGCCATATCAACAGCCATTCTTATGGCGGCCTGCCCGTTACGCTTACCAACCCTTGTCTGGAGCATCCAGAGTCTTCCGTTTTCGATTGTGAATTCGATATCCTGCATATCATTGTAATGTTTTTCAAGTTTTTTCTGAATGCTGAATAACTGCTTATACACCTTGGGCATTGCCTCTTCAAGAGACGGAAGATGCTTTGTATCAACCGTCTTACCGGCATTGTTAACAGGGTTTGGTGTCCTGATACCGGCCACTACGTCTTCTCCCTGTGCATTTGGCAACCATTCTCCGAAAAAAACGTTTTCCCCGGTAGCGGGATTGCGGGTAAAGGCAACACCGGTTGCAGAATTATCACCTGTATTGCCGAAGACCATTACCTGAACAGTCACTGCAGTTCCCCAATCCTCGGGGATATTCTCAATCTTGCGGTATGAAACAGCACGTTTCCCCATCCACGACTGAAAAACAGCACTTATAGCACCCCAGAGCTGCTCGTGCGGGTCATCGGGAAACTCCTTTTTAAGGGTCTTCCTGATTATTACCTTAAATTCATCACAGAGTTTCTTCAGGTCATCCACTGTCAGGTCGGTATCATTCCTGTACCCCTTCTCCTTCTTTAACCTGTCCATTACGTGCTCAAGTTTCTCACGTATACCATGACCTTCTTCCGGCTCTATACCGGCAGCCTTTTCCATAACAACATCAGAGTACATCATAAGCAAACGGCGGTATGCATCATATATAAAGCGCTCGTTTTTCGTCTGCTTTATAAGTCCGGGAATGGTCTTCGTGGTAAGACCGACGTTCAGGACGGTCTCCATCATGCCCGGCATGGAGGTGCGTGCGCCTGAACGGACGGAGACAAGAAGCGGGTTGTTGGGATTCCCGAATTTCCTCCCCATGATCTTCTCAACCCTGGCTAATGCATCATCTGCCTGTTTGTTCAGTTCCCGGGGATACTTATGATTGTTCCTGTAATAAAGGGTACAAACCTCGGTGCTTATCGTAAATCCAGGTGGTACCGGAATGCCGAGGTTGGTCATCTCTGCCAGGTTTGCCCCCTTGCCGCCCAGGAGATTTTTCATATCGGATTTTCCATCAGCCTTGCCGTTACCGAAGAAGTAGACATACTTTTTAGCCATCTTTTTAGCCATATAGATTCCCTCCTTATGTAATTTTCAAATTAACAGTTATATTAATAATGCAGAATAAGTTAACCCAAAAGCGATATTTTTTTCAAGTTTTTCAAGGGAAAACACCAGGAATGATGCATTTAATCCCGGATTTATCGACAAAAAGCCTCCATCAAGTGAAAAAAACTAAGTGATAGACCCTAAGCGGGTTAAATTTCGCTCTGGTATGTTCTGTTTTAATAATTTCAATAATTGTAAGGCATTCCTTACTTATGGAAAGACATGATAAACCCTGAACGGTTTTAAGTATAATATTTGTTATGCATTTATGCGACATAGTGTTTCCTCAGAATCTGCCGCCACTTACCTACTCAGTACCGGAAAAACTCCACCCATCCGTAAAAGCCGGTATGATGGTGCTGGCGCCGTTGAGGGGGAAGATCAAAAAGGGAATAGTTTTAAGGCATTATCCTTCGGGCAGCGGAACCTTTAAGGGCAGGTTGAATGAAATCATTGAGATTGTTATGCCTGCATATTCTCCTGCAATGACCGAGCTGCTTGACTGGAGTACAGACTACTACATCACAAACCATGGAACCATGCTGAAGAGCACGCCGTTTAAAGAGATTCTCAAGACAGCAAGAAAACCCCGCCACAGGCCCCCTGCTGTATTCAATTTTGACCCGCCGTTACCATCTGAAGAAGAGCCCGATTTTATAAATGAGATATCGACTTCAGTCCGGAAAGGAGTGTACAGGACCTTTCTGTACCATGCACCGGGAGATGAACACGAGACCGGCTTTGTACTGAGACTTCTGCAGGGAATACGCAGCGCCCTCATACTTGCACCTGAGGTCAGGGATGCAGAGCTCCTTTACTCACTCCTGCGGGGACTACCGGACGGTAACAGGGTCTGTGCATACCATGGAGAAATGAAGAGAACCGAGAGGTACGATTCCATTGAAGGCATATACGCCGGCAGATATAATATAGTGGTCGGGACAAGACCTGTTGTGTTTGCCCCCCTTTTCTCCCCCTCGGTAATTATCGTAACAAACGAACACAACACCGCATACAAACAGGAACAATCCCCGAGATATCACGGGAGAGACGTTGCTGTAATGAGGGGATTTATTGAAAAGATACCGGTTGTGTTGACCTCTGTCAGTCCCTCCGTGGAATCCTGTTACAACTCCTTTAATAATAGATACACCCTTCTGAGGCAGAGGGAGAGGGTCGCCGGACCTGCCGTCTCCCTGATTCAACTAAGGAAAGCAAAAACGGTTGCCCCTTTTTTATCAGTAAAGCTTCTGAACGGTTTAAGGGCTGCCATTAATAAATCAGCAACACCTGCAGGTGCCATGGTGGTTATCCAGCGCCGTGGTTATTCCATGCTGAAATGCGATGATTGTGAAGAGATAGAGATGTGCGCTCAGTGTCGGACTCCACTGGTTGTGCACAGGGGGGAAGGGCTTGTCTGCCATCTCTGCGGCTACAGCAAAGATATCCCCCGGTTATGCAGCAGATGCGGCAGCTTTAAACTCAGTCATTTTGGGGCAGGAACGGAAAGGATTGAAGAGGAGTTAAAAAAACACCTTGGGATAAACGTAGTCAGACAGGACAGCGATATCTCCAAAAAGTCAAAAACCGGAAGTCAGGAGCCGGAAACCGTAAATAGACCACCGAAACCCGTGAAGACATCATCAGAAGTGGCCTTGCTTCCTGATTCCACAGCCCGGCATATCGTGGTAGGTACACTGAAGGCAAGGAGGGTTCCCAAAAAGAGTCTGGATATTATTGCATTCCTGAATCCGGACCTGCTGCTGAACCTCCCTGAGGTGAGGGCGCCTGAAAAACTCGTTCAGGAGATATATTCTTTAAAAGGTCTCCTCTCTGACAAAGGACGGCTATTGCTCCAGACGGAGATACCCTGGCATCCTGTTTACAAATACCTCAGGAACTGGGACTATATGGGATTTATAAAAGACGAACTCAAGGTAAGAAAAGAAAACACCATGCCGCCTTACACAAAGCTGGCAACCCTCTGCATCTATACGAATGACGATACGTTTACCACTGACAGGCTCAGTGATACCATCAGGAAATCATGCGGCAGGATAGAAGCCATAGGCCCCGTCAGAATAACACCGAAGATAAAGGGTTACTCATCCTGCTTTCAGGTTATTTTAAGGGATATGAACAGGCAGGTACTGAAGGAGTGCGCAAAGTCCGTAAAAAAGGTTATTGAGAATGCCGGAATGACACTAAGGATAGACGTTGACCCGGTGCTCTTTTAGTATTAATTTTGCCGTCTCTATATCCTTATCTATCTCTTTCTTCAGTGATTCGGCATCAGGAAAGGTCTTCTCACCACGGATTCTGTCAATGAAGAAGAGCCTGATATCCTTGCCTAACAGGTCACCGTTGAAATCAAAGAGGTGGGCCTCGTAGCTCAGTGCCTCACCGCCGAATGTTGGGTTTTTACCTATATTTGCCACTCCGTCATAGACATTGCCGTTTATCTTCACCTTAACGGCATAGACCCCCTCTCTGGGGGCCAGCTCATTCGGGGTCTCGATGTTTGCAGTCGGTATACCGAGTATGCTTGCCCCCCTGCCTGCCCCTGTAATCACCTTGCCGTGTATTGAATAGGGTCTTCCAAGTAAAGTGGCTGCCTCACATACCCTCCCCCACAGGAGTAGCTGCCTTATCCTGCTGCTGCTTACAGTATAGCCGGAAATTATCCTGTTTCTCACAACACTAACCTTAAAACCATACTTTCCGCCGCGCCTCCTGAGCAAATCAGTGGTGCCCTTTTTTCCTTTACCAAACCGATAGTTATGGCCTACTATCACATGCTTTACCTTAAGTTTCCCTACCAGCACTTCCCTGACAAAGTCATCGGGAGCCATCTTTGCAAACTCCCTGTCAAAATCAATACACAAAAAGAGGTCAATGCCTGTCATCTCAATCAGCCTTATTTTTTCATCAAGGGGGGTAAGGAGTTTCAGTTTCCTGTCAGGGGCTATCACCTTGAGTGGATGGGGATCAAATGTGAGTACCATTGAGGTGCCGCGGCCACGGGCTGCGTCTATCACTTTACGGAAGATCTTCTGATGACCAAGATGGACTCCGTCAAAATTACCAATCGTTACAACAGGATCAGGGAACTCTTTATCCAATCTGTGGAGACCTTTGATTACAACCATCTGACCTTTTTACAGGATATTATTTTAACGTTTGACATGTTTAAAACCAGCTTCTTCCGTTTATGAAAAAAACCGACACATCTTGTGTAACGGATTCCCCATTAGTTTTATTCATTGCAGTTTTTTCCTTCATATCGTTCTGTTCCTGTTATCTGAAAATTATAAAACCTTGCCTTAATTAAAGTAAATATGCAAAATATATGCATCTGACGAAATGCCTCCGGTATCAACTAAATATACAAGCTATGTCAACGATGTGTCATCTTGTGTCATCTTAAAATAAGCTGGAGTCTACCAGGATATTGAATTCAGGGCAGATGCCTTTATACTGTAAACGGTATATTTTTTGCATTAAACCATAATATTGCGATCGCGAAAGTTAAATAATTTCAATAATAGGGAGCTCCATGCCTGAAGATTTGACCTATAAATCAGCCGGCGTCGATATCGACGAAGGAGAACGTTTTGTAAGGCTCATCTCTCCAATGGTAAAGGAGACCTTCAGGAAAGAGGTCCTTACCGGTCTTGGACAATTCGGGGCCCTCTTTGAGCTTGCCCCCGGCAAATATAAAAGACCTGTACTGATAAGCGGAACAGACGGAGTTGGAACAAAGCTGAAGATCGCCTTTATGTGTGACAGGCATGACACCATCGGTATTGACCTTGTAGCAATGTGTGTAAATGATATCCTGACCTCAGGGGCGGAACCCCTCTTCTTCCTTGACTATTTAGCAACCGGAAGGCTTATGGCGGAAAAGGCAAGCGAGATTGTCAGTGGAATCGTAAGGGGATGCAAGGAATCCGGATGCTCGCTTATCGGAGGTGAAACGGCTGAGATGCCGGGGTTTTACAGGGAAGATGAATATGACCTTTCAGGTTTTGCCGTTGGTGTTGCAGAGAGGACTATGGTAGTAGATGGAAGCACGGTCTCCCCTGGCGACCTTATTGTAGGCATTTCATCAAGTGGACTTCACAGTAACGGATACTCCCTTGTGAGGAAAATATTTTTTGATCTGAAGGCCTTCAGGCCCGATACTTTTATGGGTGAGTTCGGCAGGACGCTCGGGGAAGAACTGCTTGAGCCCACAAGGATATATGTAAAGGCCTTTAACCTGCTGAAAGACGCAGGGCTCAATGTCAAGGCAATGGCCCATATAACAGGCGGCGGAATACCCGGGAATATCCCAAGGGTGCTCCCTGAAGGAATGGAAGCGGTTATCAGAACAGGTACATGGCCTGAGCAGCCTGTTTTTCAGGTGATCCGTAAAACCGGCAACATATCTGAGGATGAGATGAAAAAAGCCTTTAATCTCGGCATCGGATATATTATAATACTACCCCCTGATCAGGGAGATAGAACTGTTTCCCTTCTAAACTCATCAGGTTACGAGAGTTTTATCATAGGTGAGATACAAGAAGGAACAACAGGGATCAGGTATGTATAAACTTAAAAAGTTCATACGCCGTCTCTTCAAACCGGTCACCATAATCCTTGTCTCCAGTGGTAACAAAAAACCTCTCAGCGTAAAACTCCCCTCTATCGGAATTATCCTGATCCTCGCTTCATGGATAGTATTTACCGGATATATTATCTCTGTGGGGGTAACGACTACGAAATACTTTGCCGTAAAAAACAAACTCGATTTCTACTACGGCCAGTTTGTTGAGCTGAGAACCACCATGAATTCCCTTAAAAAGGCAGAGACACAGTTTAACAGGCTTTTCTCTATGAAGAATAAGGAAGATATCCTTAAAACCCTCGATGTTTCAGATACAGGCTCTCTTGACATGGAGCTGCTGAAAAAACAGATCGAAAAGTCCATGGAGACCGTTGGAGAGATAAAAGACTATCTGAGACAGCAGAGGGATATCTATTATGCAACCCCGATCGGCATGCCTGTTGATAACGGATATATAAGCTCCAACTTTGGATGGAGAATCCATCCGCTGACAGGCAAAAGAACCTTTCATGCAGGGGTGGACGTGGCTGCCTGGCCCGGCTCACCTGTCAAGGCAACTGCCGATGGAATCGTCAGCTTTGCCGGATGGAGTGGAGGAAGCGGCAAGCTTGTTGTTTTAGAGCATGGATTTGGTTTTACCACAGGTTATGCCCATAACAAGAAGATCATTGTGAAGGTAGGACAACGTGTTAAAAGGGGTGATATCATTTCATATGTCGGCTCAACCGGGAATACCACGGGGCCGCATGTCCATTACGAAATCTGGATAGACAAGAAACCTGTTAACGCTAAAGCTTTTATGGGGGTAGAGAAACATGTTCAATAAGAAAAACGACCGGATAGAAACACTTATCGGCAGCAACACCATCATTAAAGGAGACATCGAGATCAAGGGGACCATACGTATTGACGGAAGATTCGAAGGAACCATCAAGGCCGACTGGATTGTAGTTGGCGAAAATGGACATTTAAAGGGTGATGCCTTTGCAAATGGAGTGATTGCCGGTGGAACGGTTGAAGGCAATATCTCTACCAGTGAGTCTGTTGAGATAAACTCCAGCGGCAAGGTATTTGGAGATGTCCAGACCCAGAAACTCGTTATTATAGAAGGCGGCATATTTGAGGGACGCTCAAGGATGCAAAAAGAACAAAAAGAAGATAAAAAGGTTGTTGAGCTCCAGAAGGGACAAAAGGCCGATTAAAAAATCCGAGTGAAGCAATCCCGAAGAATATATCAGGACAACACCCCCCTTCAGGACGCAATTGAAAAGTGGCTTGCGGTAGTCGAGCCACTTCCGCCAAAGGAAGGGGAGTTCATTACTGTACATCAGTCCGCAGGCAGGATAACTGCCCAGGCAGTACAGGCCAAAATATCCTCACCCTTTTTTCATTCCTCTGCAATGGACGGCTATGCCGTACGCTTTCATGAAACCTTTGGTGCAACAGAGACTCAACCCCTGCGGTTAAAACTCAACGAACAGGCAATCCCTGTAAATACCGGCGAGCCCATGCCTCAAGGGTTCAATGCAGTCATAATGGTTGAGGATGTCGGCATCGAGGGGTCTTTTATTGAGATAACGGAATCCGTTACCCCGTATCAGCATGTAAGGACCGTAGGAGAAGATATTGTCCGGACGGAATTGATACTGCCGGAGAATCAGAGGATTCGGCCTGTGGATATCGGCGCCATACTTGCGGGCGGACATACAGGGGTATCCGTCAGGAAAAAACCCCTCGTAACCCTGATACCAACCGGCAACGAGGTGGTGGAACCGGGAACCCCGCTCGGGAGAGGAAATATAATCGACTTCAACAGCTACATGACAGGTGCCCTGATCAATCAGTGGGGCGGGGAGTACAGGAGAGAAGGCGTTGTTTCAGACGATAAGGAATTACTTAAGGAAAGTATTTTGAAGTCATTAAAGGATAGCGATCTTGTTGTGGTTATCGCAGGTTCTTCTGCAGGGACAAAGGATTTTACACCAAATGCAATAGGAGAGCTCGGCCGGATAATCGTCCACGGCATCAACATAAAACCGGGCAAGCCCGTACTCCTTGGCATAGTTAAGGACAAACCGGTTATCGGACTTCCGGGTTATCCGGTCAGTGCCTATATAACTTTTGAATTATTCGCAAAGCCGCTTGTTTATCATTTACTCGGCATTATTCCGGAGAGGCCTGATATATTAAAGGCCCGGCTCTCCAGACCAATAGCCTCTTCACTCGGACAGGAGGAGTTTCTGAGAGTAAAGGTTGGGAAAGTAGGCGACAAATACATAGCAACACCATCGGGCAGGGGGGCCGGAGCCCTGATGACGCTTCAAAGGGCTGACGGGATTGTCAGGATTCCGGCAATGAGTGAAGGCCTGGCACAGAAGTCCGAAGTTGAGGTAACCCTTTTGAAAACAAGAGATGAGATAGAGAATACAATTGTATGCATTGGAAGTCATGACAACACCCTTGACGTCCTTGCAAACCTTCTTAAAAGACGGTTCCACTCCTACAGTCTCTCCTCTGCACATGTGGGCTCAATGGGTGGCCTAATGGCTATAAAGAAGATGGAGGCACATATTGCAGGCACACACCTTCTTGACGAATCCACAGGGGAGTATAATGTCCCGTTCATTAAGCGGCTTCTCAGGGATATCCCTCTCTTAGTGGTAAATCTTGTTTATCGTCAACAGGGTCTCATAGTCCGGAAGGGTAATACAAAAGGGATAAGGAAGATTGAAGACCTTACCCGTAAGGGTGTTGTATTCATTAACCGTCAGCGTGGTTCAGGAACCAGACTCCTGACGGACAAGTGTCTGAAAGACATGGGGGTAAACCCTCAGAAGATAGAGGGCTATGACCGGGAGGAGTATACCCACATGGGTGTGGCCTCTGCAGTTGCAACAGGTGTGGCGGATGCCGGGATGGGGATTCTTTCGGCTGCACTGGCACTGGGGCAGGACTTTATCCCGGTGGCCAGGGAGAGGTATGACCTGATAATAAGGGGTGAGTATATCGAAACCCCAAAGATACAGTCTCTCCTTCATATCCTGACATCCGACAGCGAGTTCAGGGACCTGGTGACGACCCTGGGAGGGTATGATGTGAGTGACATGGGCAAGATCATTTACACAACCGTGGGCACTCCACCCAATTGAGATTTTCAATCTGAGAGGCAAATCCTGTAATATTATAGGATGAAACCGTTAAGCTTCTCTTTAACCCTGCAACTCCCCCTGCCCTCCCCTGATGACAAGAGGGCGGATGTGGAGAGACTAAGAGAGACCTCCGGGATAAAAGACCTTCATGTTCCTCTTGAATTGATGTGTGCCCTGCCCACTGCGCTGAGGAAGAAGAATTTTTCAATAAAACCCGTTTTCGGCATAACCGGAGACTGCACCAGATTACTGGAAATCGATTCAGAGCAGGTCTTCGGCATTGCCATTGATATCGGTACTACCAACATAGTTGCCTCCCTCTTTGACTTAAAAAGCATAAAAAAGATTTCAGAGAAGAACATGACAAATCCCCAGACCGTTTATGGTGATGATATTCTCAGCAGGATGCATTTTTCCATGAGCCGGGGGGTTGAAGAACTGCAGAGGGCGGTCATCGGTGGCCTGAACAGCATAATCGCATCACTCGTGGATGACGCAAAAATAAAGACCCCTGAGGTATTTGCCGTCACCGTGGCTTCCAATACGGCAATGACCCACCTTCTGCTCGGCCTTGATGTGAGCAATATTCCGGTTGAACCCTATATCCCTGTGGTGCATTCACCTGATTTCCTGCAAGCAGGTGAGCTTGACCTTGCAGTGAATCCCGGGGCAACAGTCTACACATTTCCCAATGCCGGCAGCTATGTAGGGGGCGACATTACCTCGGGAATACTCTCTATCGGGATTCATAAGGCTGAGGCCCCGACCGTCCTTATTGACGCGGGAACAAATGCAGAGATTGTGGTCGGTATGAAGGACTGGCTGTTTGTAGGGGCCGGTGCTGCGGGCCCTGCACTTGAGGGGGGGATTTTCAGTGCAGGCATGAGGGCTCAGTCAGGGGCCATTTACAGGATTGACATAGACGTTGACACTCATGAGGTAAAATATAAAACCATAGGAGATGCCCTGCCTGCCGGTATCTGTGGCTCGGGTGTAATTGACCTGATTGCAGAGCTGTTTGAAAAAGGGATTATTGATACTATGGGGAGATTCAGGGATACAGCAGGGGTAATGGAGACGGAAAACGGCCCTTCGTTCATTGTCGTACGCTCTGAAAGAGCAACGATAGAAGTCAGTGAACGGGAGGTCAATAACTTTCTGAGATCAAAGGCAGCAATGTTTACATCCCTTCATGTACTCCTTAAATCCCTCGGTCTTGGGTTCAGAGATATAGACAGGTTTTACATTGCAGGAGCGCTCGGTTCAGGGGTCAGGGTTCGGAAGGCAATAGGCATCGGGATGCTCCCTGACATACCTGTTGAGAAATATATCCCTGCAAATAACTCCTCGCTCAGCGGGGCTGAGTTGTTACTCACAAATGGCGGACTATACAGGGAAGTGGAAAAGATACGCTCAATGATTACCTACAGGGAAATGAACACCGACACCGAGTTCATGAAGGAGTTCCCGGATGCCCTCTTTCTTCCACACCTGAA
>CAZXDE010000035.1:0-14693 GCA_964639515.1 uncultured Thermodesulfovibrio sp. | reverse complement strand
TATGTATACCCAAGGAGGGAAGAGGCATAGTCTACCTGCTGAGGATTTTCTTTAACTCGGAATATATTACCTTGCCGATCTCAAGCCCCATATCAATTATTTCGGGGCCGTATCTCTTTCCCGTCTCTGTCCTGAACGTCTCCTTTATGCGTTCAATATACTCAATACCTTTTCTGTAGTTTTCGAGAAAAACCTCGGGGGCGATATTGCCGAACTCCAGCATGTCCCACACGGTCTTCGTGAAGTTTTCCTGTCCCCATCTGAATTTGTCTGCATCGTAAAGTGCATTGCTTACCAGTGTCCCATACTCATCCTCCGGAGGTACAACCGTCTTGAATGCCTCATGGTTTCTTATAGCCACGGCAATGTACCGCTTGAATCTGCTGTCAATGCCGGAGCAGACCAGTATCCGCCTGGCTTCCTCGCTGCCGGCTACGGCATGGTTTTCATTGCCCCGTTTTATGTCGTGGAGGAGCCCTGAAATATGTGCACTGATAATGAGTTTTTCGATTATATCCTCAGAGATATCCATCCTTTTTCCCTCTATCATCACGAGGGCCCCGGCATCTACGGCCACGGCCCTTGAGTGCTTATAACCGTGACCCATACCTTCCTGGACAATACCTATATGGCTTACACATTGTTTCAGTGTTACATGTTCCTGCAACCGTCGAAGGGATTCCTGAAGCTCTCTTTTGAAGACCCTGTAAAAGGAAGGCATTCCCTGGGAGGCTGCTATCTCTGAGGCCCTTGTTCTTAAAGGAGTATAAAAATCACCGGTCATTATATATATTAAGATTTAATGCGGATATTATGTCAAGAAGGGGGTCTGTTTGGTTTTTTGTTATTTTACAGGGATTTGGAGTATACTACACGTCACGAAAAACAAATCCGGGATATGTATTGGTTAACAATGGGTTGTAGCAGGGCTTGGAAAAGATAGCTGAAGTCTGTTAAAATGGGTGCCGGGTGAATAAGACAAACAAGCGGGGCAGGGGTAAAACCCGGGAGCCCCGGATATCTGCTTGCTATAAAAGGGGGAGATGATGGATTTTAAGGGACAGGTGGCGGTAGTTACCGGGGCAGGCAGGGGCATTGGTCAGGCTATAGCTGAAAGCCTTGCAACCCTCGGGGTTAATATTGCAGTTGTTGACCTTAGCGCTGATGATGCCGGAGCCGTTGCAGAGGGCCTTGTCAAAATGGGTGTAAGGGCAATCCCTGTAACTGCTGATGTGTCAAATGCCGACAGTGTCAAGGATATGTTCAGCACCGTGGTAAAGGAGTTCGGGGGTATGGATATTGTCGTCAACAATGCAGGTATTACCCGTGACGCCTTATTGCTGAGGATGAAGGAAGAAGACTGGGACAGTGTGATAGACGTTAACCTTAAAAGTGTTTTTCTGTGTTCAAAAGAAGCGGTAAGGATAATGTCAAAGAGGCGTTACGGCAGGATTGTCAATATTGCATCGGTTGTTGCATTTACGGGCAATCCCGGTCAGGTCAATTATTCCGCCTCAAAGGCCGGAATTGTCGGATTGACCAAGACTATTGCAAGGGAATATGCCGGTAGGGGTATAACGGCAAATGCAGTGGCCCCGGGTTTTATCATGACTGCAATGACTGAAAAACTGCCGGACAATATAAAGGATGAGATGAAGAAGGCAATACCGATAGGAAAGTTGGGGACTGTACAGGATGTTGCCAATGCCGTGGTCTTCCTGTCATCTCCTGATGCCGGTTATATCACAGGACAGGTGGTTCATGTAAACGGCGGTATGTATATGTGATGACTGAAACCGGATGATGTCCGGTTTTTGTGTTTATATCAGGTGCTTTGTGCCTGGATAAGTCGTGGACCGAAGAGAAATGCGGTTCGGTTCTTAATCTTATATTCTGGAGGTTGTGAGATGGTAGAGGAGAAAGTAAAGGAACTTATAGCAAACCAGCTGGGTGTGGATCTTGCTCAGGTAACACCGGCGGCATCGTTTGTGGAAGACTTGGGGGCTGACTCTCTTGATACTGTAGAACTCGTAATGGCGTTTGAGGAGACATTCGGGATTGAGATACCCGATGAGGACGCAGAGAAAATCCTGAAGGTCGAGAATGCCATAGAGTATATAAATAACAAGAGCCAGGCATAAATGAATCTCCGAAGGGTTGTTATAACAGGTCTTGGTCTCATAACTCCCCTTGGTCTCGGGGTGGAAAAAAACTGGTCTGCCATGTTGGAGGGCAGGTCGGGTATAGGCACTATTACGTCTTTTGACTCTACCCCTCTCCCGGTGCATATTGCAGGAGAGGTAAAAGGGTTTGACCCGGCTGATTATATAGAGAAGAAAGAGATCAAAAAGATGGACCGTTTTATCCACTTTGCAATTGCAGCCGCACAGATGGCTATGGATGACTCGGGGCTCAGGATTACCGGGGCCAATGCTGAAAGGGTCGGCGTTGTTGTCGGCTCCGGCATTGGAGGATTACCTGCAATCGAGCATTATCACCAGGCATTGCTTGAGAAGGGATACAAGCGCGTAACACCTTTCTTTATTCCGATGTTAATCATAAACCTTGCTGCCGGCAGGGTCTCCATGAGATTTGGCGCCAAGGGTCCTAATTCCGCTGTTTGTACGGCATGTGCAACAGGCACCCATGCAATAGGTGATGCCTACAGGATTATCCAGCGCGGTGAAGCGGATGCCATGATTGCCGGGGGTACGGAGGCGGTGATAGCACCGCTTGGAATGGTTGGTTTTGCCGTTATGAAGGCGCTCTCAAGGAGAAATGACGAGCCTGAAAAGGCAAGCAGGCCCTTTGACCGTGACAGGGACGGTTTTGTCATGGGCGAGGGATCCGGGATTGTGATCCTTGAAAGCCTTGAGACTGCAATCAACCGGGGAGCAAAGATATACGCTGAGATAGTTGGATACGGTATGACCGGAGACGCCTATCATATTACATCCCCTGCCCCGGGAGGTGAAGGAGCTGTGAGATGCATGACGGTAACCCTTAAGGATGCCGGGGTTTCACCTGATGCGGTGGACTATATAAATGCCCATGGGACTTCCACGAAATCCAATGATGAAGTTGAGACAGAGGCGATAAAAACGGTCTTTGGTGAGCACGCATATGAGCTGGCGGTAAGTTCCACCAAGTCCATGACAGGCCATCTACTGGGCGCTGCCGGAGGTGTGGAGGCGGCTGTAAGTGCGCTCAGTGTTTTAAAAAACATAGTTCCTCCGACAATAAATCTCGAAAACCCGGACCCGCAGTGTGACCTTGATTACGTTACTCAGGCTTACCGTAAAAGAACCGTTAATTATGCACTTTCAAATTCTTTTGGATTCGGTGGAACAAATGCCTGTCTCCTTTTCAAGAAATTTGAAGAAGCTTGAGTCTGCCCTTGATTATACGTTTCGAGACCCCTCTTTACTCATTGAGGCTGTAACACACAGTTCCTTCTCAAATGAGCACCCCGATAAAGCCCCCACATATAATGAAAGGCTTGAGTTCCTTGGAGATGCAGTGCTGGGACTCTCGGTAGTTGAAGAACTCTTCAGGGTGGAAGAGACGCTTTCGGAATCGGATATGGCCAAGCTCAAGTCTTTTCTTGTCTCAAGGCCCGTTCTGTCCGGGGCAGCACGTGAATTAGAACTCGGCATGGTTCTGAGGCTTGGAAAGGGAGAGGAAGCCTCGGGGGGGCGCGATAAAGAGAATATTCTTGCCGATGCCCTGGAGGCAATTGTGGGAGCTGTCTTTATTGACAGTGATTATTATGTTGCAAGGGAGGTAATCCTCCATATAATAGGGAAGAAGATAGAGAACACGATAAAAACACGGAAGTCGCATGATTACAAGACAGAGCTTCAGGAACTCACTCAGGATATTTATAGCTCTTTACCGGAATACCGGGTTGTGAAAGAGGAGGGAGAAGAACACAACAAGACCTTTACCGTGGATGTCCTGATCGGGGGCGAATGTATGGGCAGTGGTAAGGGACGGAGCAAGAAAGAAGCACAGATGAAGGCAGCCAATGAGGCACTCAAGAGATTGACTATTGATGATTGACAAGTTGCGATTGACTATTGGCGTGAACCGGCAAATCAAGATATTTTACCACTCCACCAATCATCAATCCTGTCAATCCCTCCCCCTTGTCCTCAGAAAAAAGACGCTGCCTGCAATCAGGCAGACCGTACCGGCTGCAGTTAATGCCTGAGGGGTACCGATTTTGTCGGCAATATACCCTATAACGGCGCTGCCGATGGGTGCCATTCCAAGAAAGACAAGGGAATAGACACTCATAACCCTGCCCCGCAGGTCATCTCTTACATCTTCCTGTATGGAACTGTTTGCTGTGGCAAGAAAGCTGACCGCTGCCCAGCCCAGGATAACAAGGATAATGAGGGACAGGGGATATGACCTGCTCAATGAGAAGGCAACCAGCGCAGCGGGGAATATAAGGGCTGCTATGGACATATACCTGCGTGTGTTCCTGATCCTGCCCCTGAAGGCGATAACCATCGCAGCAGTGAAAGCCCCTGCACCGGCAGAGCTCATCATGTACCCCAGGCCTTTTGCTCCTACACCCAATATGTCCTCTGCAAAGACAGGAAAGAACTGGCTGAAAGGTATACCGAAGAGGCTGAACACCATTATTGTCAGAATCAGCGTCAGTATATCCTGCTGTTTCAGGATGAAGTGTATCCCCTCCTTAAACTCACTGAAGATGCCTTTTGAACTGCCTGTTTTGACGGTTCCTTTCAGTTCCATCTTTTTTAGTACAAGAATTACGGGTATGAAGCTCAGGGCGTTTATATAGAAACACGCGGGGAGTCCGGCCCATGAAATGATGAAACCGGCGATCAGGGGACCAAGTATGCGTGCTCCATTGAAGGCCGCTGAACTGAGGGCTATTGCGTTAAGGAGATGTCCCTTGCCGACCATCTCGATCAGAAAGGACTGTCTGGCAGGGATGTTAAAGGCGTTTATAGTACCCATAAGAAAGGCTGTAGCTATTACGTACCAGACGTTTACCGTCCCTGTATAAGTGAGGGTCCCAAGTATCAGGGGAGGGAATATGCTGAGAGTCTGTGTAACAATGAGAATATTTCTTTTCGAATATCTGTCTGCAATAATGCCCCCAAAGAGGGTAAACATGAGCACCGGCAGCGTCAGGGCAGCTCCGGCTATACCGAGATAAAGAGGGGAGCGTGTTATTTGGTATATAAGCCACCCCTGAGCCATCTGGTGCATCCAGGAACCCGACAGGGATATCACCTGGGCAATCCAGAAGAGTCTGAAGTTCTGAACATACAGGGCGGAAAAGGGCTTTCTTTCCTCAGTCATTCCAATATTTTAACATTAAATTCCGTCTTTATTTCCGGCTTCTAACAGGCTCGTCTTGACCAATTTTGCGCCTGATAGTATACTTAATAAACGAACGACCGGGAATATACCAGGCAGAGGCACTGTGAGTTACCTATCAACCTAAGCTACCGGCCGTACAGTAAGAACAGGGAGGATTCGGATGTCAGACTTTTATCAGACCGGAGTAATATCCACTTTCCATAAACTTGGGGTATTAAATCTTGAAAAGTTAGAGGCTGAATTAATATGGCATAGTCAGGACAGACCTATCGCACTTGTATTGCCGTCCCTCTTTTCAGAGATCGAGGGTGAGGCACTTAACTTAATAATCAAGGAACTGAAGGAGGTACGATATATAGCTGAAGTTGTCGTTACCCTTGGCCCATGCAGCAGGGAAGAGTTTCAGCATGCCAGGGATTTCTTCTCTGTTCTGCCACAGAAGACCACTCTCATCTGGAATAACGGCGAAAAGGTATCGGATGTTTACAGGGATATTGAAGAGGCAAGACTACCGCTGGGAGAGCCCGGCAAGGGCAAATCAGCATGGATGGCCTATGGTTATGTGCTTGCCCGCAGGGAACCGAGGGTCATTGCCCTTCATGATTGTGATATAGTTGATTACAGTAGAGACATGCTTGCAAGGCTCTGTTATCCTGTAGTGAATCCAAACCTTGACTATGAATTCTGCAAGGGTTATTACAGCCGTGTAACAGACAGGCTCCACGGAAGGGTTACGAGGCTGTTGGTCTTCCCCCTTATAAGGGCCCTCCAGAAGATCATCGGCTTTACCCCGCTGCTTGTATATTTTGACAGCTTCCGGTACCCCCTTGCCGGAGAATTTTCCATGAATGTTGAGCTTGCAAGGGTGATCAGAATTCCGGCTGACTGGGGGCTTGAGGTTGGTGTCCTGGCAGAGGTACACCGGAACTCCGCAACCAGGAGGATATGTCAGGTGGATATTGCAGAAAACTATGAGCACAAGCATCAGGAGCTGTCACCTGACGATGCCTCCAGGGGACTCATGAAGATGTGCATAGACATCAGCAAATCCCTCTTCAGGACCCTTGCCTCTGAGGGTGTTATCTTCTCCGAGGGGTTTTTTAAGGCACTTATCGCCACATATGTCCGAACTGCACAGGACATGCTGAAGAGGTTTGAGGATGATGCCGCGATAAACGGACTCTTTTTTGACCGGCATGCTGAAAGCCTCGCTGTGGAGACATTTACAAATGGTATAAAAATCGCTGCAGAAATCATCATGAAAGACCCGCTTGGTGTGCCGTTGATACCGAGTTGGGACAGGGTCACTTCCGCTATTCCCGACATACTGAACAAGCTCAGGGAGGCCGTGGAAGAAGACAACAAGGTTTAATCCCGGAACTGATTTGTTTACAGATACCATTGCGTAATTTAAGTTGGAAAAAGGAGGGGAATATGAAGGCTGTAGAGATAGCGATGAAGATGGAGGAAGATGCCGTTAAATTTTATTCAGAGGCTGCGGGAAAGACCTCTCACTCCTTTGGGAGGAAGATGTTTGAGTCCTTTGCGCTGGATGAAAAGAGGCATCTTGAGATGCTCAAAGGCATTTTAAAAGGTCTCAACATTGAGATCAGGGAGGGAGAACCCGGTGAGGCTGTAAAATCCATCTTTGAGACCCTGAAACCCGAAATGATGGAGAGGATCGAGGCCACAACTGATGAGATAAATGCCCTGAAAATGGCCCTGGATATGGAGAAAGAGGGTTTTGAATACTATAAAACGGTCACTGCCGGGACCTCTGACGCAAAAGAAAAGGCGCTCTTTCAGAGGCTTGTCGGAGAAGAGGAAAAACACTACAATATACTGCAGAACACCTATGCCTTTCTCGCAGACACCGGCAACTGGTTTATGTGGGATGAACATGCCATTGTCGATGGCGGCACCCCATGGGCGTGATGGATTGACGATTGAATATTGACAATTGACGATTCTTAAACAGTAGCTGAATAATCAACTTTATTCTACCTTAATCCAAGCACATCAAGCATATCGTACAGTCTCGGATTACGGCCATAGACCCATAGTGCAGCCCTTATTGCACCTGTTGCAAAGGTATCCCTGCTTGATACCCTGTGGATAATCTCTATTCTCTCACCCGTTCCGGCAAACATAACGGTATGTTCTCCCACAATGTCGCCGCCCCTGATGGTCTGGATCCCGATCTCCTTTCTGCTCCTCTCACCTATCAGCCCCTTTCTGGCATATATAGCTACTTCTTCAAGGTTCCTCCCAAGTGCTTCAGCTACCACCTGGGCCAATTTAAGGGCTGTGCCGCTGGGGGCATCCGTTTTCAACCTGTGGTGTGCCTCTATTATCTCTATGTCATAGTCATCGCCAAGGACCACTGCAACATCCTTCAACACCTTGAACAAAAGATTCACCCCTACAGACATGTTTGGCGCCATAACACATGGAATATTGCGTGTAAGTGCCATGACCTCCTGCATATCCTCCTTGCTGAAGCCGGTAGTGCCTATGACCATCGCCTTCTCCTTCTCTGATGCAACCCTGAGATTGTGAACCGTTGAGAGCACTGATGTGAAATCAATTACTACATCGGTCCTGTCAATCAGATCCTCAATTTTATCACCAAGTGGGATATTGGCTTCACCCATCCCGATAATCACTCCGATATCCTGTCCGATCTTTTCATGTCCCTTGCGTTCAAGGGCTCCTACAAGGTTTATCTCGGGATGATCAATGCACAGGGCGGCAATCCTGCTTCCCGTCCTTCCCGTAGCTCCGGCAACTGTTACATTTATCATGGCTTTCCTCCTCCGTCAAACTCAGTCAACTATCATAACAAATATCCCTTTAACATGAAAAGCGCGGACGTCGGGACTCGAAATTTTAAAAGGCGTAATTGCCTCTCAATGCAGCATGTGCTAAAATTCAGGTATGTGATACCTCTAATAGCCAGCGTGCAGAGGAATACTCTATGGCACAATGGTTCTGAATGTGGGACTGGTTTTTACTCTTGTTTACCAGTAAAGGAGGGAGAATATGTCTGAGGATAAACAGGGGGAATATAGTGCCTTTTGTTGACCGGCCGAATCGAATGCCGTGGAGCATTCCGAAGACCCGGAGTCAGCGGTCAGGAGCAGGAAATCAGAAGGTCCGGAACTGAAGGCTGAAGACAAAAAGACTGAACACTGCATGGTCTGCGGAGAGCTGCTTGGATATCGGGACAGGGCTGAGGAAATAAAGTGCGTCTACTGCGGCAGGATAGATCAGGGACATATCTTGTGTCCCGAGGGTCACTACATCTGTGATACTTGTCATAACCAGGATGCAATGCAGATCATTAAAAATACCATTTTCACAACCAGGTCATCAAACCCCTTTGAGATATCAGAGCTGGTAATGAGCTTTTCAGGACTCCCCATGGTTGCAGAGAAATTAAATGTCCCTATTTTAACGGAGGCATTTCCGGCAACCCTGGTAAAGAAAAACAAATCTGAAAAAGTATGATTATCGCATCCCGTTATTTGACAATTATAGAAGTACCTGTAGTAAGATATACAGTATAATTGCAAGAGCAGCAAAGATAAGAAATGGCGAGCACCAATTATAGAATAAAATCAAATTAACAATATGGCTACACTATGGATCAGGAACTCATTGCTGTTATCCTGCCCAATGGCACAATCCAGCTGGAATGGGTTGTGTCCCGGGATAAAATCAATAAAAGTACACGCATATTACAAAAGGAAATCTTTAAACGGTTTCAGGAGGACCCTTCCTCCTGCATGCTCGTTCTGGGCTTTTGCGACCAGACAGTGCTATTATCTCCTTCGCTTGGCTTTCTGAGAGACTTTTCTCATCTCTTTGCTCAAAAGTTCAGCCATACCCCTGACCTTGAACTTATCCGCAACAAGGTCATTGTTCCCCTTAAAAAGAATGAAGTAATAGAGACCCTGAGCAGAGCCCCGTTTATGACCGGCCGGGAATACCTTAATGAGGATATTCTCGAGGCATTATGGACAGGATTAAACTCCAGGGTTCAACAGGAAATAAAAAAACATAAAGGTTCAGTCGAGAGTTTCATCAAAAATTACAGCCCTGATATCCATCTTGTCGGCCGGGTCTATTTCCATCTTGTGGAAAACAAAGAAAGTGAGGAATTCCCCTTTGCCTTTCTTGCAACATACTCAACGGACCTTAATAAAAAGGGGGAATCCAAACACCTCCCGCTCAGATACGCTTTACAGGAGTATGTCCAGGATGAATCCGGTCAATACAACCGGAAACTCCTGGATCTTCTTGCCACTGTCCATTTAGTCGCCAGGGAAAGCCGTCTCGTCGCCGGGCTTCTGGATTCCGGAGAGATTTTTCATCCCCTGTCCTGGACGTCAAAAGAGGCATATCAATTCCTCAAGGAGGTTGTCTTTTATGAGAACTGCGGGATTTTATGCCGAATCCCAAACTGGTGGAAAGGGAGGGGGACCCCTCTCAGTGTCAATATAACGGTCGGCAAGGCCTCTCCCTCTCATCTCGGTATGGATTCTGTCTTAAATTTTAACGCACAATTACTCCTTGGGGATGTGGTTATCAGTGAGGAAGAAGTACGCAGGATTCTTGCTGAGTCCGAGGGCATGGCCTACATCAAGGGAAAATGGGTTGAGGTGGATCCCAACAAACTTAATCAGCTCCTCAAGGTCTTTGAACAGGCCAAACAGGCAGAATCCGAAGGTTTGACGCTCAGAGATGTCATGAGTATGCAAATGGGGGCCAGTGCCCTCTTTGACGATCCTTCAGAAAACAGCCTTGTAGAAGTTTCAAACGGAGAATGGCTTGCCTCTGTAATTGAAAAGTTGCGGCAGCCTGAGATGATCAAATCCGTCCGCCCCGGTAAAGAGTTTAAGGGTGTTCTGCGGGGGTACCAGCAAGAGGGTCTGAACTGGCTGTATTTCCTGCACTTTCTCCGGTTCGGGGCCTGTCTGGCCGATGACATGGGATTGGGCAAGACCATTCAGGTCCTTGCCTTTTTAACATTATTGAAGAAAGAGAAGGCCGGTTGCAGTCTGCTCATCGTTCCAGCCTCCTTGTTGTCAAACTGGCAAAACGAGATCAAGCGCTTTGCCCCGTCTTTAAAATTCTTTATTGCTCATCCAGGGGTTAATCCCGAAAGCAGGAGAATACTTAAAGAGGATACTTTCGCTAATAAGTACGATCTTGTAATTACGACCTATGCCCTCATCCAGAAATATGACTCCTTAAAATCTTCCGATTGGTATTATGTCATCCTGGACGAGGCCCAGGCCATAAAGAATCCCGGCACAAAGCAGAGCAGGGCGGTTAAGCAATTGAAATCCTTTAACCGGATTATTCTTACCGGAACACCCATAGAAAACAGGCTGTCCGACCTCTGGTCCCTGTATGATTTTATCAATCCCGGTTTGTTGGGCAATATACGCGAATTTGCACAATACACAAAAGGGCTGAGTGACCATCCCGATAAATACGGTCGCTTGAAAGATGTCATCAGCCCCTATCTCCTCAGACGCCTGAAGACCGATAAATCCATTATCTCTGACCTGCCCGACAAGATAGAAATGAAGACCTATTCAGATTTAAGCAGGAAACAGATTCTTTTATATAAAAAATTGGTTGATGATATCGGCAAAGCGCTGGAGGAATCAGAGGGCATACAACGTAAAGGCATAATACTGTCGTCACTCATGAAGTTTAAACAGATATGTAACCACCCCGGGCAGTATCTTGACAACAAGGACTATAATGAACAGGACAGTGGAAAATTCCTGCGATTAAGGGACCTTTGCGAGACCATATTCGAAAAGAGGGAGAAGGTCCTGATCTTCACACAATTTAAGGAGATCACCTCTGCGCTTCATGATTTTCTGCAAACCATCTTTAACCGGGAAGGATTAATTTTACACGGCAGCATCCCTGTCAGTCGGAGAAAAAAGATTATCGAACGGTTTCAAAGCAGGGAATATGTTCCTTTCTTTATCCTGTCAGTGAAGGCCGGTGGTGTAGGGCTTAACCTGACGGAAGCCAATCACGTTATCCACTTTGACAGGTGGTGGAACCCCGCAGTTGAGAACCAGGCAACAGACAGGGTTTTTCGTATCGGGCAGACAAAAAAAGTGATCGTTCACAAGTTTATAACAAAGGGGACTGTGGAAGAGAAAATCGATATGATGCTGGAAGAAAAGAGCGCCTTGTCCGAAAATGTGCTCCGGAGTTCAAACGAAAACTGGATTACGGAAATGGATAATGAAAAGATATTGGATTTATTTAAACTCAGCCTTTAACTAATTGACAAGAGGAGGAATTATTATGTCTTACTGGAGATCTTTTGGCCCTTATGTAACCGTTGCTGAAAAACGGGCAAAGGCAGAAAAAAAGCTAAAGGCACTTCGCAGGAAAAATCCGGACATCCAGCCGGTTGTCATTGAAGGCAGAACCCTGGCCGGAACATGGTGGGGAAAGTCCTGGAACAGTAATCTGGAATGCTATGCCGATTATTCCAACCGGATTGAACGTGGAAGGAGCTATGTCCGCAATTATGCTGTACTGGACTTGCAAATAAAACCCGGGCTCGTCGAATCCCTGGTACAGGGTTCGGATTCCAACCCCTATGAAATCCGGATTGAGATAAAGACCCTGAAGAAGAAAACATGGGGAGATATTAAAAAAGCATGTCAGGGAGAATTTGATTCCCTTCAGGAGCTTATGAACGGCAAGTTTCCTGAATCATTATCAAATATATTTACCGATACAAAATCAGGCCTCTTCCCTGCACCTAAAGAGATTTCCTTTGATTGCAGTTGCCCGGACTGGGCTTATATGTGCAAGCATGTTGCCGCCACGTTATATGGAATCGGGGCCAGGCTGGATTCAAAACCGGAACTGTTCTTTACTTTAAGGGGTGTAGAGGTAAAGGATTTAGTCTCCGGAGCAGTTAAAGACAAGACAAGTGAAATGCTCAAAAAGGCAAGGAAGAAAAGTCCTAAAGTTATGGCTGATTCTGATCTGTCGGAGATTTTTGGTATTGATCTTGATATTAAAGAGACACCGGCACCAAAGAAGACACGTGCAAAAACAAAATCAAAATCAAAAACAAAACCGGCAAAAAAACCTGCAGCAAAAAAGACGAAGCCTGCTGTGCGGAAGACCAAAAAGGCTAAACCAAAAAAGAAGGCAGCTACCACTGCCGGGAAAAAGATTGTACGTAAAAAGAGAGGGGATGCCTGAATTTCCCGTTGTCGTAAAAAGGGGTCAGGTCTCAACATTCAACATATAACTACAGCCAAATTTCGGTTATCACAGGAAACTGGAAAGAAAATGCCTAAGGTGGTTACGATAATGAGAAATGTTGAATGTTGAGACCTGACCCTAAGGATTCCTAATGATTTTATCAGGGTTGCAGTACAACGATGCTTACTCTGTTTCTTCCGTTTTTCTTTGATGAGTACAGGGCCTTATCTGCTGCGTCTATAATTATCCCCTTTTTGACTTTCCTTTTGTCGGGGTTATAGGTGGTTACCCCGAGACTGACTGTTTGGGTTATCTGTTTGCAGTTGAGTGGAATCTTGAGTTTTTCCACAGCAAGCCTGATCCTTTCGGCTAAAACCGCAGCCCCCTTAAGTGTGGTCTCCGGAAGTACGATGGAAAATTCCTCGCCGCCGTATCTTGCGGCTATATCGGATGAACGCAGTGTCGATGATATTACTGCTGCAATCATTTTCAGGACGATGTCCCCCTGTGGATGTCCGTATGTGTCGTTGATCTTCTTGAAGAGGTCTATGTCAATCATTATAAGTGACAGCGGGTGTCCATACCGGCTTGCCCTTTCCATCTCCCGTTCCATGAGTTCCTGGAAGTAGAGGTGGTTATAGAGCCCGGTCAGTCCGTCCCTGAATGCCAGTTCCCTCAGTTTTTCGTTTGCTGTCTGGAGTTCACTTGCAAATTTTTCAGCCCTCTTTTTTTCCTGCTTGAGCTTGATAACAAGCTGCTCGTATGAGAGGTTAACCCTGCCGAGTTCCTCATTGGCATCCATCAGGAGTTCAGAGTAAGGTTTGAAGTTGCCCGGATCGAGGTTGTAGGAAGAGAGTATCTCAACGGTTTTTTCCGCTACGGAGTCTATATATGAGTTTGCAAAGCCTTCTTCAAGCCCGAATTCATCCTTCAGAAAGGAACGGAGTTTATCCAGTTTATCAATACCCCTGCTGGAGTGATAAAAGGATGAGGCCATATCCGAGATTCTGAGTATTTTTACAATATCATTTAATTCCGCAGGACAGGGCACGGAGTTGTGGTGACAGGCAATCGGCAGAAAGATACTTTCGGGAAGGCCCCATTTCTTCAATAGCTCGGAGCCTGTTTTCTGGTGATCATAGCCCAGCACTTTTTTTTCGGCTCCAACGACATCCATGCCGGTAAATCGCTTTTGATCGAGAACCTGCTGGTATTTAAGGGGGTCCACCAAAAACATCACTATAATGCCGATATCCATCAGAAGTGCCGTTACAAATGTGTCATCGGTCTTTTTCCCAATATGCTTGGAGATGATCTCCGATGCAACCGCTGCAGTCAGAGACCGCTTCCAGAAAAAATTAAAATCGAACAGCTCGTTGTTGTCGCTCATCATATGGGAAATGATCATGAAGGAGAGTGCGATGTTTTTCAGGGCGTCCACACCGAGTATGCTTACGGCCTTCTCAAGGCTGTCAACCTTGTAGGGAAGGGCGTAGAATGAGGAGTTCACAATACTCAGTATCTTGGCAGTCAGGGCAGGATCGGAAGCGATTATCCCCGACAGTTCGTTAAAGGAGAAATCGTCCTTTTTAACAGCCTCAAGTACCCTGATGGCAATGACGGGCGGTGAGGGCAGCCTCGTTGGGTTAAGCCCTTCAGTTTTTAGATTTTCCATATAACGATGTTGTTTGCTATACCACCAAGTGTATTCATGAAACCACTGACTGTATCCATAACTTATCGTCAGATCTGAGAAAAACTTTAACATTTTTCCTTTTTTAATCCCCTCCGGGTGATTTTAACGTAAACCTCCTCTGAAGTTTCTGCTCCATTTCACTGACAATTGTCCAATATTATACGTATTGTGTATTGCCTGATATTACAGCATAAACACGAAGAAACGATTTTTTTTATAAGTTAATAATCAGAGAGTGCACGTGTTTCTAAAATGTGATAGAGTATTAAGGAGATTTGGAGAGAAATAAGCTCCGCAATATCTGTGAAGGATAACTCAGAGTTAAATATCAATTTTCTGTTATTCAGCTGTTTGGATTTGTTATAATTTT
>CAZXDE010000034.1:0-15147 GCA_964639515.1 uncultured Thermodesulfovibrio sp. | reverse complement strand
GCGACCTCTCTACCCCCGTGGCCATGGTTCTTGCAAAAAGGCTCAAAAAAGCGCCCCGGGTCATAGCTGAAGAACTCGCCTCAATCCTGAGTGCGGAGGTCCCTTTTGAGAGGGTGGAGGTTGCAGGCCCGGGATTTATAAATTTCACCTTTAAGAGGCGGTTTTTGTATGCGGAGCTGCAAGCCATGCTGAATAACCCTTCCCGGTATCTGCAAAAAGACCTGGGAGGGGGACAGAGGGTGCAGGTTGAGTTTGTAAGTGCAAACCCGACAGGCCCGCTCCACCTCGGTCATGGGCGGGGAGCTGCCGTGGGAGCAGCGCTGGCCAATCTGCTGGAGAGGGCCGGGTATGATGTAGAGCGGGAATTCTATATAAATGATGCAGGAAGACAGGTGAGACTGCTTGGTGAGAGCATTTTTGCGAGGTATAAGGAGATTTTCGGCGTTACCTGTCCATTTCCTGAAGAGGGATACCGGGGAGATTATATAGGAGATCTTGCCGCAGACCTGGTCAGGGAGGTTGGGGAGCGGTTTAAGGATTCGGACTTCGATAATGCAGGTGAGTTTTTCATCAGGTTCGGTGTTGACCGGATGCTCAGGGAGATGGAGGCGGACCTCAGGGGCTTTGGTGTTGTGTTTGACCGCTGGCAGAGCGAGAAGGCGCTTTATGATGAAGGGCTTGTTGAAAAGTGCCTTGAAGAGCTCAGGGAAAAGGGGAATCTGTACGAAGAAGGAGGGGCTCTCTGGTTCAGGGCTACGGAGTTCGGTGATGACAAGGACAGGGTCGTTATAAAGAGAGATGGCTCTCATACATACTTTGCCTCTGATATAGCCTATCACTGGTACAAGATACAGCGCGGGTTTGATGAACTCATAAATATATGGGGGGCGGACCACCATGGATATGTGCCGAGGATAAAGGCGGTCATCAGGGCTCTCGGCTATCCGGAGGATAGACTGGGTGTGCTCCTTGTTCAGATAGTTACGCTCCTGAGGGCCGGAAGGCCTGTGCAGATGTCAAAAAGGAGCGGAGAGTTCGTCACGCTCAGGGAAGTAACGGAAGAGGTTGGGGCTGATACAACAAAGTTTATCTTTCTTACCCGCAGCCACGACAGTCACCTGGAGTTCGATATTGAGGTGGCCAAAAAAGAGTCCTCCGAAAACCCTGTCTACTATGTCCAGTATGCCTATGCCAGAATTAACAGTATATTCGGAAAGGCAGGGGAGGAGGGTATTGAAACAGGCAATACAGGGGACCTGAATTATCTTGCAGAGGAGGCCGAGATAAGTCTTATCAAAAAAATCCTCTTCTACCCCCTCATGTTTGAGGGCGCTGTCAGGACAAGGGAACCACACAGGATTACATTCTATCTGCAGGAACTTGCCGGGCTGTTTCATCCTTACTACAATACACACCGCGTCCTCGGGGTGGAGCCGGCAGCCCTGACGCTTGCAAGACTGTCACTCTGTGATGCCGTAAAGACCGTCCTGAAAGAGGGATTATCAACCTTGGGTGTGGCAGTACCTGAGAGGATGTAAGTTGTCAATAATTCCTGTTTTCTTTGAATACCAGGGTTGAAACCGTTCAACTTATGGTGAGGTCTCTCTTCACCGGATTAGCTAAAAGAAGGCTGTACAATTAAGGAGTGGCTATTAAAAATTTTAATAGCCACTCCCCGGTAATTGATAGAACCCTTCCTTAAATGTTAGCTTATTAGACTTCGTATCCTTAGAAGGAGGTCTGTATTGCAGGATACCCGTGAAAAGATACTGAAGGCATACCATGAGAACGAGGGCAATGTTATCTCCCTTCTTCAGGACATTGAGGAGTCTTTTGGTTATCTGCCGGAGGATGCAATCGACTGGTTTTCAGAGCAGCTCGAGATTCCGCCCTCGAGGTTCTATGGTATTGCCACATTCTATGCCCAGTTCCACCTCAAGCCAAGGGGAGAGAATATAATAACCGCCTGTTGCGGTACTGCCTGTCATGTGAAAGGTTCTGAGAGGCTTATTAACAGCCTGATGAGGGAACTCCATATACCGTCGGGGGAAGATACCTCTGAAGACAAAAAGTTTACTGTCGAGAAGGTTAACTGTGTCGGTGCATGCAGCATCGCACCGGTTGTTATCATAAACAGGGAAGTCCACGGAAAGATGACTGCTGACAGGCTTATGAAGGAGATCAGGAAGGTCAAGTGAAAATGATGCAGGAGGGTAATATAGCCATAAAGGTCTGTATGGGGACAGGCGGAATTGCCGCAGGAGGGCCCGGGGTGGTCTCTGCCTTCAGGGAAGAGATTCAGGCTGCCGGTATTAATGCCTCTGTAGAGAATAACTGCTCTGTTCACAATGTCGGCTGCCGCGGTTTCTGTGCCAGGGACGTGCTTGTGGATGTGATTATCGACGGAGAGAAGACTACCTATGAGTATATAAAATCCGACATGGTTCCAAAGATCGTGCAGGAGCATATCCGCCAGGGCCGGCCGGTCGGGGACTGGGTGGTGAAGGAGGATTATCACACCTTCCATGAAAAGCAGGTGAAGGTGGTGCTGTCGGACTGCGGAGAGGTTGACCCCGAGGATATAGAGTCATATGTGGAGAGGGGCGGATACGAGGCCCTTAAAACGGTTTTGGCAACAATGACCCCTGAAGAGACTATCGAGTTGATAAAGGCCTCCGGGCTGAGGGGCAGGGGTGGAGCCGGATTCCCGACAGGCCTGAAGTGGGAGTTTGCAAGAAAGGCCCCCGGTGAACCGAAGTACCTGATATGTAATGCCGATGAGGGAGACCCGGGTGCGTTTATGGACCGCTCCGTCATAGAAGGAAACCCCCATTCGGTAATAGAGGGTATGATTATAGGGGCCTATGCAATCGGTACCCTGAAGGGGTATGTCTACATCAGGGCGGAATATCCCCTTGCAGTGGAAAGGCTGAAGATTGCCCTTGACCAGGCAAGGCAGAGTTGCTTTCTCGGCAAAAAGATACAGGATAGGGACTTTGATTTTGATATAAAGATAAAGCTTGGTGCCGGGGCCTTTGTATGTGGCGAAGAGACGGCCCTTATAGCCTCCATAGAGGGCAACAGGGGAATGCCGAGGGCCAAGCCGCCTTTCCCGGCCCAAAAGGGACTGTGGGGAAGGCCCACGGTTATTAATAATGTGGAGACCCTTGCTAATATTGCACATATAATCCGTAACGGTGCTGACTGGTTTGCGCAGTTCGGCACTGAAAAGAGTAAGGGGACAAAGGTCTTTGCCCTTACGGGAAAGGTCAAAAACAGCGGACTTATAGAGGTCCCCCTGGGGATTTCGCTCAGGGAGATCGTCTATGATATAGGTGGTGGAATTGAGGGAGACAGAAAGCTAAAGGCTGTTCAGACAGGCGGACCCTCAGGGGGATGTATAACCGCCGATATGATGGATATAGCCGTTGACTACGAATCTCTTGCAAAGGCGGGTTCGATCGTCGGGTCCGGCGGCATGGTTGTGCTGGATGAGACGGACTGCATGGTTAATATAGCAAAATATTTTCTTGAATTCACACAGGCGGAGTCCTGTGGAAAGTGTGTGCCCTGCCGGATAGGGACAAAGAGGCTTTTAGAGATACTGGAGCGGATTACCGACGGCAGGGGAAGACCGGGAGATACAGGGCTCCTTGAAAAACTGAGCAATGATGTCAAGTCCGCCTCACTCTGCGGTCTGGGACAGACGGCACCCAACCCTGTCCTGAGCACACTCAGGTATTTCCGTAACGAGTATGAGGCCCACATTCATGAGAAGCGCTGTCCTGCAGGTGTATGCAAGAACCTTCTAACGTATTCCATACTCGAGGAGTTCTGCAAGGGCTGCACCATGTGTGCAAGGGTATGTCCTGCAGGCGCTATTGTGGGCGAGAAGAAAAAACCCCACAAGATCATTCAGGAGATATGCGTAAAGTGCGGGGCCTGCTTTGAGACCTGCAAGTTCAAGGCGATAAAGAAGGGATAGGGCGGAGGAAAGATGATGGTCACATTAACAATAAACGGCAGGAGCGTCAAGGTAAGAGAGGGCTCTACCATCCTTCAGGCATCCAGAGAGCACGACATCTATATACCCACTCTCTGCGACGACCCAAGGCTTGAGCCATACGGAGGATGCCGGCTCTGCCTCGTCCGGATAAAGGGTCTGCCAAGGCCTGTGACCGCCTGCACCACTCCTGTTTCAGACGGGATGGATGTGGAGACCACAAATGAAGAGATCGAGGGACTTCGGCGTACAATAGTTGAACTGCTTCTCAGCGACCACCCCACTGACTGCATGATCTGTGAGAAGGCGGGAGACTGTACGCTTCAGGAGCTTGCCTATTTCTACAACCTCAGGGAAAACCGTTTCGAGGGTGAGAGAAGACAGTATACCGACAGCGACGGCAATCCGTTTATTGAGAGGAGTATGGAGAAGTGCATACTCTGCGGCAAGTGTGTCAGAGTCTGCAATGAGGTCCAGGGCGTCAATGCCATTGAGATAGCATACAGGGGTTTTTCGGCAAAGGTCTGTCCTCCGTTTGAGAAAGACCTCGATTGCGAGTTCTGCGGCCAGTGCGTCAGTGTATGCCCCACCGGTGCGCTTATGGGAAAAATCTCCATGGGCATGGGCAGGCAGAAGGATATCGAAAAGGTGGACAGCATATGTCCTTACTGCGGCTGTGGTTGTAATATAACCCTCCATGTGGCAAGGAACGAAGTGATAAGGGTATCATCACGTCCTGAATCACTGAATGAGGGGTGGCTGTGTGTAAAGGGAAGGTTCGGTTTCAGGTTTAACAGCAGCCCGGACAGGCTGAAGTATCCACTGATAAAGAGGAATGGTCAATTTGAGGAGGCCTCATGGGATGAGGCCCTTGATTATGTTGCAGAGAGGCTTGGAGATATCAAGGATAAGTATGGTGCCGATGCGATTGCAGGACTCAGTTCCGCCAGGTGCACGAACGAAGAGAACTACCTGTTTCAGAAGTTCATGAGGGCAGCGGTCGGTACAAACAATATTGACCACTGTGCCCGTTACTGACACAGTGCTACCGTGGCCGGTCTGGCCACAGTGTTTGGCTCAGGGGCCATGACGAACTCTATCCCCGAGATAGAGAATAATGACCTCCTGTTTGTTATCGGCTCCAATACAAAAGAGAATCACCCCATCATTGCCCTCAGGATGATAAAGGCTGCAAGGAAAGGGGCAAAGATTATTGTTGCTGACCCGAGGAAGGTGCCCCTTGTCAGGTTTGCACATATATGGATGCAGCATCGCCCGGGTACGGATGTTGCCCTGCTTAACAGCATGATGCACGTGATTGTTAAAGAGGGGCTGATGGATAAGGAGTTTATCGTCTTCCGTACGGAGGGTTTTGATCAGGACTTTTTAAAGGGCCTCGATGAGTATACTCCAGAGGTAGGTCAGAAGATAACCGGAGTTCCAAAGGAGAAGATAATAGAGTCTGCCAGGCTCTATGCCGCGGCGTCAAATCCCGGGATTTACTATACGATGGGTATCACCCAGCACAGCCACGGCACGGACAATGTCTTCTGTATAGCAAACCTCGGCCTTATGACGGGCAGTCTCGGCAAGGAGAGCTCGGGGGTAAATCCACTCAGGGGACAGAACAATGTTCAGGGCTCCTCTGATATGGGTTGCAGTCCAAATACGTATCCGGGTTATCAGAAGGTTACCATTGCAGCAATAAAGGAAAAGTTTGAAAACCTTTGGGGTGCAAAACTCTCCGACACGGAAGGACTGACTGCAACGGACATGCTTTCCGCTGCCGAGGCAAAAAAGCTGAGGGCCATGTATATCATGGGAGAGAACCCTGTTATGAGCGACCCGGACATGCAGCATACCGTTAAGGCCTTCGGGGCCCTGGACTTTCTTGTCGTCCAGGATATATTTATGACGGAGACTGCTGAACTTGCCGATGTGGTATTGCCGGCGGCATCATTTGCTGAAAAACAGGGCACTTTTACAAATACGGAAAGGAGGGTCCAGCGTGTACGGAGGGCGGTTTCCCCGCCGGGTGAGGCGCGTGAGGACCTGTGGATTATAACGGAATTGAGTAACCGTATGGGGTATGAGATGAAATACCCGAGGATTGAGGCCGTCTTTCAGGAGATGGGAATGGCATGGCCTGCCATGGGCGGTATGACCTATTCGAGGCTTAACAGGGGGGGGCTGCAGTGGCCGTGTCCTACGCAGGACCATCCCGGTACCCCCTATCTCTTCAAGGGCGGGTTTCCCCGGGGGAAGGGACGCTTTACCGTGGTGAAATACAGGCCATCCATAGAAGAGCCTGATGAGCAATATCCCTTTATCCTCACAACAGGGAGGGTCTTGTTCCAGTACCATACAGGTACCATGACGAGAAGGGTGGATGCCATAAACATGGTTTCTCCCGACCCCTTTGTAGAGATAAACCCGGAGGATGCCCGGGATATGGCAGTTGAGGACGGGGTAATGCTCAGGGTTACTTCACGGCGCGGGTCGATTGAGCTTAAGGCCCACCTGTCAAAGAGACCTGACAGGGGTGTCGTCTTTATTCCTTTTCATTTTAAAGAGGCTGCTGCCAATGTCCTTACAAACAGCAAGGCACTTGATCCGTTCTGTAAAATACCCGAGCTTAAGGTGAGTACCGTCAGGATAGAGAAAGTTTAAGGGGAAGGCAGGTTGCGGTAAGACCTGACAGCCTGTTGAGAGAGTAATGCCGGAATATTACAATACGGGAGGGCAGCAATGATTGACATAGCTGATTTAAAAAAACAGATACTTCTGAAAGAGCTCAATGATGAAGAGCTCCGGATGATCAGGGAAAAGATAACCATCGGGAGTTATCCCAAGGAAACGCTTATCTTTAAGGAGGGGGCTCCGGCAAAGGGGATCCACCTTGTGAAGAATGGAAAGGTCGAGATATCAAAGAGTACCCCTGACGGATGGAAACAGACGCTGGCCATACTCAATGAGGGTCATTTCTTTGGAGAGCTCTCTGTTATAGAGGACAAGAAGGTGCATGGCGCAAATGTTTCAGCTGTTGAAAATACCGAACTGTTTCTCCTGAAGACCGAGACCTTCAAGTCCCTTGAGCACAGCCACCCGCAGATGATGTACAAGATTGTGAAGGCCATAGCAAGGGTGGCAAGCAGGAACATACACTCAATGAACGAAAAGCTGGTGAATCTGCTGATTAGTTATTAGGGATATAGGAATGGAGTAATGGAGCAATGGAATATTGGCGTAATGTTTTATTGTCGATACATCATTAATCCATTGCCTCATTACTCCTTAATTTCCATAATTCAACATAAACCTGATACCAGGAAAGGGAGGTAATTATTTATGCCGATTGATCCAACGAAGCACGCGGACTGGGAGGTAGCGGAGGCCGCAGAAAAGAACATGAAGACGGTTTACGAGTTGGCCGAAGAGATGGGGCTTGAGAAAAAAGAGCTCCTTCCTCATGGCCATTATGTTGCAAAGGTCGATTACAAGGGCATCCTGGACCGTCTCAGGGACCGTCCTGACGGAAAGTACATTGATGTAACCGCCATCACTCCAACACCGCTTGGTGAAGGAAAATCAACGACTACAATCGGGCTCCTTCAGGGGATGGGCAAGAGGGGCAAAAACGTCATGGCTGCGATAAGACAGCCATCCGGCGGGCCGACCATGAACATCAAGGGTTCGGCAGCAGGCGGCGGGCTTTCTCAGTGTATCCCGCTGACACCGTTTTCTCTTGGTCTTACAGGAGATATAAATGCCATCATGAATGCCCATAACCTTGCGATGGTTGCTATGACTGCAAGGATGCAGCATGAGTTCAATTACAATGACGAACAACTCTCCAGGCGTAATCTGAAGAGGCTGAATATCAATCCTCGCAATGTCCAGATGGGCTGGATTATGGACTTCTGTGCCCAGGCCCTCAGAAAGATGGTTATCGGTATCGGAGGAAAGATGGATGGCTTCATGATGGAGTCGAGGTTTGATATTGCCGTTTCATCCGAGGTTATGGCCATACTGGCGGTGGCAACCGATCTAAAGGATTTCCGCGAGAGGATGGGCAAGATAGTTGTTGCCTATGACAAGCAGGGAAATCCTGTAACTACGGAAGACCTTGAGGTTGCCGGTGCAATGACCGCATGGATGGCCGGTGCGATAAACCCGAACCTTATGCAGTCCATAGAGGGACAACCCGTTTTGGTCCACGCAGGACCATTTGCCAATATTGCCATCGGACAGTCCTCGATCATAGCAGACAGGGTCGGCCTTAAACTCTCTGACTATCATATAACCGAGAGCGGATTCGGCGCTGATATCGGTTTTGAGAAATTCTGGAACCTCAAGTGCCGTTACTCGGGCATCAAACCCGATGCCGTAGTGATAGTGGCGACAATCAGGGCACTGAAATGTCACGGTGGTGCACCTGTTCCTGTTCCGGGAAGACCGATTCCCGAGGAATACGCTAAAGAGAATGTAGAATGGGTGGAAAAGGGTTGTGGTAACCTCATACATCACATAAATACCGTCAGAAAGTCGGGGTCAACCCCGGTGGTCTGTATAAATGCCTTTTATTCGGATACCAGGGCCGAGATTGAGACCGTCAGGCGGATGGTTGAGACTGCCGGTGCGAGGGTTGCCGTTAGCGAGCATTGGCTGAAAGGCGGGGACGGTGCACTTGAGCTTGCCGATGCAGTCCTCGATGCCTGTGAGGAGGAGAGCAACTTCAAGTTCCTCTATGAGCTTGATGTCACTCAGAGGCACAGGATTGAGATGATTGCAGAGAATGTCTATGGAGCGGACGGTGTAGAGTTTTCATCTGAGGCGGTACAAAAACTCAAGGCAATAGAGGCAGACCCGGAGCTTGGACAATTCGCAACCTGTATGGTCAAGACCCACCTGAGCCTGAGTGATAACCCGGCCTTAAAAGGGGTACCGAAGGGATGGAAGCTATTTGTGAAGGACGTTCTTATCTTCAGGGGAGCCGGATTTGTCGTGCCGGTGGCAGGTGATATAAAACTGATGCCTGGTACGTCCTCGGATCCGGCCTACAGAAGGATCGACGTGGATGTCGAGACCGGAAAGGTGAAAGGTCTCTTTTGATTCCCCGGGTTCCCGGGCATAAAGGTCTGAAGTTTTTTTTCTTTTCTTGTTAACACATGTTATGTCATTATATTAATCATTATCTGAAAGTGTTAAAATAAGATATGATTTATAGGGCTTTAATCCTGAGGGTAAGTTGCTTAAGGTAATATTCTGTAAAGAAGCGCAGTCTTTTCCAGGCTTGCCGTCTTTCTTCACCGGGTCGTGCCCGACTGCAGTGCCTTTATATATTTGCAGGATGCCGGGCAGGTCAGGGGGGGTTGAGCTAACAAAGTATGTTGCTTGAAATAATCCTTATCCTTTTGTTCATTCTCCTTAACGGCTTTTTTGCAGGGTCTGAAATAGCGGTTGTTACTGCAAGGAAGACACGGGTCAGTGAACTGATTAAAGAGGGTAACCCCAATGCCCTCATTCTTAAAAAACTTCAGTCAGACCCTGACAGGTTTCTTGCCACAGTGCAGATAGGGGTGACCTTCGTGGGTGCCATGGCCTCTGCAATAGGCGGCGCCACTGCCGTAAAAGTCATTCAACCCATAATTGGAAAAGTGCCTTTTGAAATCATTGCCACTTACAGTGAGGCGATCTCTATCGGCCTTGTGGTTGTTGTCATATCATATCTCGCCCTTGTGATAGGAGAGCTGGTCCCTAAGTCCATAGCCCTTATGAACCCCGAAAGGTTTGCCCTGATCATTGCACGTCCGGTTTATGGTTTTTCCCGTCTCTTTTCATTTTTTGTCAGTATCCTGACCTTCAGCACCAATCTTATTTTAAAACCCCTTGGCGGAAAACCCTTTACTCAAAGGAGCTTTGTTACGGAGGAAGAGATAAAGCTGCTTATCAAGGAGGGGCGTGACAGGGGGGTCTTTGAGCCGGAAGAAGAGGCGTTGATTCATGGGGTATTTGAGTTCACAGACCTTTCCGTCAAGGAAGTGATGGTTCCTCTGACAAAGGTAGTTGCCTTTTCTGTAGATACTCCTGTTCAGGAGATACTTGATACTATTTCAGAGGAGCAGTATTCAAGATACCCTGCCTATTACAGGGAGAAATCCAACATCAAGGGCATTCTCTATGCCAAGGATGTTTTCAGGAAGGTCTCGGCAAAAGAGTCCATAGATGTCAGGAAACTCCTGCGTGCACCATTCTTTGTGCCCGAGTCCATGAAGATCAGTGCACTGCTCAGGCAGATGCAGCGCAAGGGGATACACATAGCGGTGGTGGTGGACGAATATGGAGCTGTGACGGGAATTGTTACCATAGAGGACCTGATCGAGGAGATAGTCGGGGAGATAAGGGATGAGTTTGATGAGGAAAAGCCGGTTATTCAACTGAAAGACGGTTCCTACCTGATAGATGCCTCCATTGCCATCAGGGACCTCAAGGACGACTATGGAATTGATATCCCTGCCTCGCCGGATTATGACACCATGGGCGGGTTTGTCATCACCAGACTTCAGAGGATACCCGCTACCGGTGAGACCTTCAATGCCGACGGCTGGAATATCAGGATAGTTCAGATAATCGGCAAGAGAATAGCCAGGGTTATTTTGAAGCCGCTCAAAGACACCGAGGCCGGCAAGAAGGATAAAGAACAATAAGAGGGCTTTCCTCTCCCTGGCATGGAAAAAACAGAGAGGGCAGACACAGGGGTCTGCCCCTACACAATGACAACGCACGAAAGGAAAAATACAGGAATCAATGGATATATACACAAAACTGTCACGTCTCAATCCCAGGCAAAAGGAAGCGGTTATGCATACCGATGGCCCGCTCCTCATCCTTGCCGGAGCAGGCTCCGGCAAGACGAGGGTGATAACCATGAGGACCGCATACCTGATACACACGGGTGTGAAGGCCGGGTCCGTCCTGGCGGTCACCTTTACCAACAAGGCTGCGAGGGAGATGAAGCAAAGGGTAAAGTCCATGGTAAGCGGCAGGAACAGGACGCCTGTTATCTCAACATTTCATTCCCTCTGCCTCAGAATCCTGAGGCGGGAGATCGAACACATAGGATACGGAAAAGACTTTACCATCTACAACACCGCGGAGCAGGTTTCACTACTGAGAAGCATACTGTCGGATATTAAATTCTACGACAAGAGTTTTAAGCCCGAGGCCTTCCTGGAGAGGATCAGCAGGACAAAGAATGATTTCGACCCGCCGGATGCCGCTGTAGCCGGAGACCCGATAGAAGAAGCGCTGGCAATGATTTATCCCCGGTATCTTGAGGCTCTGAAGTCTATGAACGTCCTCGACTTTGATGACCTGCTCCTGCTTACGCTGAGGCTATTCAGAGAGCATCCAGGCGTCCTCGAACGGTACAGGGAGCGGTTCAGGTATCTGATGGTCGACGAGTATCAGGATACGAACCGCGTTCAGTATGACTTTATCAAACTCCTTGCAGGACAGAGAAGAAACCTCTGCGTAGTCGGGGACGACGACCAGTCCATATACGGCTGGAGGGGTGCGGATATCGGCAATATCCTTAATTTCGAGAAGGACTTTCCGGGCACTGTAACGGTAAGGCTCGAACAGAATTACCGCTCCGTCGGGCATATCCTCAAGGCGGCAAACGGGGTGATAGGGAACAACAGCAGGAGAATGGAAAAATCCCTCTGGACAGACAGGGGTGACGGCCCAAAGGTCAATATATTCAAAGCCGTTGATACGGAAGACGAGGCGGACTGGATAGTTAACAAGATCTCGATGATAATGTGCGAGAAAAATATGCCGGCAGAGGATATCGCGGTCATTTACAGGGCGAATATCTTTTCAAGGCCTTTTGAAGAGGCCCTGAGGAGGCAGAGGATACCCTATTCGGTAGTAGGCGGGACGAGTTATTTCGAACGCAAGGAGGTCAAGGACCTCACGGCCTGGCTCAAGATAATAGCAAACCCCAGAGACAACCAGAGTCTCCTTAGGGCGGTCTCCGCACCGAAGAGGGGGATCGGGCAGGCAGCCCTCGTCCTGCTTCTGGATTACGCGCAGACTAATTCAATGGGTCTTCTTGATGCCTTCGGGAAGGCAGTCGGGGTTGAGGGACTGAGTAAAAAGGCGGCCACCTCGGCTGAAGTCCTGTTTGAACTTATCAGCCGTTACCGGGATATGTTCAGGGAGGGCAGGGAGATGGGCAAGACCCTCAAGGCCCTGATCGATGAGATCGATTACAGGGATTATATCATCAAGCTCTATAAAACCCCTGAGACGGCTTTCAGAAAGATAGAAAACCTCAATGGATTGGTCGATTCCATAACCCACTATGAATCGGGGGAGGATTCGCCCTCCCTTCACGGATTTCTTGAGACAATGGCCCTCACGGACCTGATTAAAGCGAAGGAGGAAAAAGGTGGGCGGGGCATAACCCTGATATCTTTCCATTCTTCAAAAGGACTGGAGTTCCCTGTGGTATTTATCGCAGGCACGGAGGAGGACATACTGCCGCACAGGAAATCAGCGGATAAAGGGATAGAGGAAGAGAGAAGACTCTTCTATGTGGGAATTACCAGGGCAATGGATGAGCTGTACATTACATATACAGAGCAGAGGTTGAAGTACGGAAAGAAGAAGCTTTCCGTTCCCTCCAGGTTTTTAGAAGAGATTCCAGAGGAGGCAATCAGCCGGATCGACAGGTTCGAGGAACTTGATCCCGAAGAGGAGAAGGCCTACGTGAAGAAGTTATACGCCAACCTGATGGCGAAACTCGAAGACTGAGGTTGTTGGAAGCGAAAGGTTACAGTTTTTAATTGCCAAAGTAATAACCTGGGCTATGTGCTTTAAGGGGGATTGAAATAGGTGGGTTACTGGTAGTACACTATAGTACGGTGAGTTTGAGGAAACTTGCCGATCGAGTAGCGCGCGAATTCGAAATAAAAGTTTTGCCATATGATCCAACGCTTAATATATGACTGACATCAAGGAAACTATAATCGACAGGATTAAAAGGCCGGAGTGGAGATTCGGTATTGCCCTTCTGCTCATTGTCCTTTTTTTGTTTTTCTGGGGACAGTTTTATGGTGTACAACCCCCTGAAAACTATGAGATTAGTTACAGCCGCTTTATTGAACAACTCAAGACCGGTAACATAAAATCCGTAACTATAAAAAACCTGAAGGTCAGCGGGGAGCTTGTCAAGGGGATAAAAATAAGCTTGCCGGACAAAAAAGCAACTGCAGATGTAAAATACTTCCACACTTTTCTGCCTTCCTTTCAGGGTGAAGGACTCCTTTCAAAGCTTGAAGACAAGGATGTAGTTATAAATGTTGAATCCTCAGAGGGTATGTCCCCTTTAGCAAAGTTTTTGTTTGGACTCCTGCCGTGGGTTTTGATTATCGGCATCTGGGTCTTCATAATGAAGAAGGCTCAACAGGGTCAGGGCGGCCCCGGAGGACTCTTCTCTTTCGGTTCAAGCAAGGCCAAACTTTATGATGTCAAAAACCCCTCCGTAACCTTTAAGGATGTGGCCGGGATGGAGAATGTAAAACAGGAGCTGAAGGAAACGGTAGAATTCCTGAAGAATCCCTCTGAATACAAAAAACTTGGGGCAAAAGTCCCTAAGGGAGTGCTTTTAGTCGGTCCACCCGGCACAGGGAAGACTCTCCTTGCACGTTCGGTAGCAGGTGAGGCAGGTGTTCCTTTTTACAGCAGCAGTGCATCCGAGTTTATAGAGATGTTTGTAGGCGTAGGGGCCGCCCGTGTCAGGGACATGTTCAGGAAGGCTAAAGCCTCACAGCCAAGCATAATCTTTATTGACGAGATTGATGCCGTGGGGCGCACCCGTGGAACAGGCCTTGGAGGAGGGCATGATGAAAGGGAGCAGACGCTGAATCAGCTTTTAAGTGAAATGGATGGATTTGAGACTCACGAAGAAGTAATTGTTATGGCGGCAACAAACAGGCCGGATGTCCTTGACCCTGCTCTTCTCAGGCCGGGCCGTTTTGACAGGCATATTGTTATTGACAGGCCCGGGTGGAGGGATCGTAAGGCCATTCTTGAGATTCACATCAGGGATAAGGTACTGGCGGACGATATTGACCTTGAAAGCATAGCAAAAGGGACCCCCGGAATGACAGGCGCAGACCTCGAAAACCTTGTGAATGAGGCTGCCCTTATTGCGGTACGAAAGAAAAAAGATAAAATAGATGCGAGTGATTTTGAAGAGGCAAGGGATAAAATCCTGATGGGTACTGTAAGAGAAGAACCAATAAGCAAAATGGAAAGACGGATAACCGCATACCATGAGGCGGGACACGCACTTGTTGCCCATGAGCTGCCGAATGCCGACCCCATTTACAAAGTCAGCATCCTGCCTCGCGGAATGGCTATGGGTGTAACTCAACTCCTGCCCGAAGAAGACAGACATTATTATCCCAGGACATACCTCATGAGCAAACTGAGTGTAGCCCTTGCCGGAAGGGTTGCCGAGAAGACGGCATTTAATGACGTGAGTACGGGCGCACAGAATGACCTGAAAGAAGCGACTTCCCTTGCAGAGAAGATGGTAGCTCAGTGGGGTATGAGTGATAAAGTCGGTCCCCTGAACCTTGGGAGGGGAGAGGAACATCCATTTTTAGGAAGAGAGCTTGCCCAGCCTAAACGTTTCAGTGAAGAGATGAACTGGCTTATGGACCAGGAGATACGGAGGTTCATAACTGATGCGGAATCAAAGGCTGAGGAAATATTGGGCAACAACAGGCATGTCCTTGATAGTTTAGCAGAGGCGCTTATAAAAGATGAAGTTCTGGACAGAGACGATGTGGATCGCATAATAAAGGAGTCAAAAGGATGAGAATGAGTTTTGTCATAACAGTTTATTCCAGGGTCGGCTTAAGGGCTCCAGGGTATTTACGGTGAATAGGCGGAGAGTAAAAAAAACGGCCCCCTCAGCGGGGGGCCTTCAATGCAAGGAGTTGGAGGGGGATAACTCTATCCCTGCAGGAAGAAACCATTTTTGCATGGTAAAACTTAGATAAACAGTGTTATGTCTGCATCAAGGGCAAAGTCTAAAAACTCGGCTGCCCCGGCAACTTCAACACCTT
>CAZXDE010000033.1:11732-15748 GCA_964639515.1 uncultured Thermodesulfovibrio sp. | reverse complement strand
AAGGCATCAAACTGCCCCCCCGCCAGCTTGAACGGCGTGGTCTTGCCGTTTTCCCCCAGGTTGATGGTGGCAAAACTCACCCCCCAGCTCATGGGATAGTTCTTCCTGGCTGATTTCCAGTTGTCTGCGGACTTCCTTCATCCATGCCGGGAAGCTTTCTGAACCATTGGCCATTTCAATATCCTTTTGCCTTTTCTTTGCGCGGCCGTTTATGCTCTCACCGTAAGCACCATGGCAAGCCAACCACAGATAATCCACCTAACCTGAACTACGAAGATATAATATAACAGGTGCCGTGTCACGTGCAAGAAAAATCCATTTGAATTCCGACAGATCTACAGCAAGGGTCAAAGACGTTTCTTTGCAAAGGCACGGCCGGATGCACTTTTCAGATATGACTCAAAATCCAGCGCCTTTTTCCTGTCAGTAAACGCAATGGAGGTTTTAATATGCCAGGATTTGTATTTTGATGTATGAGGGGAGTGCCCGGAATTGTGCGACTTCAGGCGGGAATCAAGGTCTTCGGTAAAACCTGTATAAACTTTCTCTGACAAGGACGAAAAACATGTCCACGGCATGGACAGGATATACAAACGTGTCTACAAAACACGATTTACTGACCAGATATTCCATTTCTGCGCTCTCTGTACTGCTCCGGTGAAACCTTTGCTCTCTATTGCCTAAATAATTACCCACTTCATTGGGTATTACCCAATTGCCATTCGGCGGCTTTCCGCCAACGGGCATTCTGGCCGCGTCCCAGGCATTCCACCTGGGTTTTCGCTCGCAAATTTTTCAGAACACGCCGAATCATGTCCACGCTGACGTTCGGGCATTCCTTTCGAAGCTCGGCCACGCTGAAAGGAGCTTGCATCCTGTCAATGGCCCGAAGGACAATGTCCGTCTTTTCTCCTCTTGGGCTTTTCACCATTCCCAGACGCTGCTCAAATTCCCTGCAAGCCGTCTTGATAATAAAAAGAAGGTAATTGATATAGGGCCAGGGATCGTGATTGCCTTCATGCCAACCTTCGGAGCTTTGCTCCAGGGTTTCGTAATACCGCTCCTTGTTCTGCTCGATCAAACGTTCCAGGCTGATGTACCGCCCGACCTCAAACCCGAGATGATAAGACTGCAGGAGCAGCAGAAGACGGGAGACGCGTCCGTTCCCGTCACGGAAAGGGTGGATGCATAGAAAGTCAAGGTTGAAGGCCGCCATGAGAACGGCATGCGGAATTTTTCGATCCCTGATAGCTTCATTGTTAAGCGCTACCAGTTCTCTCATGCAGCTCGGCGTGGCCGCCGCGGGGACCGTCTTGAAACGGACTCGTGAGTGCCCGTCGGAGTACTTCTCGATGATATCGCCATCCTTCTCCTTGTACCTGCCTGCATCCCATATTTCACCGCGCGCCAATCGGTGCAGTGTCAGAATCGTTTCCTCTGAAATCGAAAGCTCCGCTCCCTGCTCATGAATCAAATCCAGGGCCTGTCTATACCCCTGCACCTCTTCTTCATCACGGTCCTGCAAGAGGGGCTTGCCAAAGATAATCGTGGCGATACGGGACTGGTCGACCTCCACGCCCTCGATACGATTCGAGGAAACAGCGCTTTCAATCAGGGCATGTTCCCGAAGCGCCTTGAGGCGCTGGGGCGACTGTTTCGTGAACAGATCCTGCTTGCCCTTGGCCTCGGCGATATCAGAAAGATACCAGGCCGTGGAGGCGGGAACGGATTCAAAGTTGCCGGAAAATAGCCGCAGGGTCATCATGGTTTGTCACCCCCGTATGGTGCGTCCTCCCGCAGCTGCATCGGCCGGGTCATGGCGTTGACCGACAGGTAGTAATGGGCCGCCCTGGTTACCTGTCTGCGTCGAGACTTCGGCAGGCAGGTTTCGTGCCATTCGAGCCGGACAGGATCCTTGATCGGCCCCACCAGCTTTCACCCATTCATCCACTTCATCCTTCTTGAACTTCCAGAGACGTCCCATCCGGTGCGCAGGCATATCATACCTGTCAATCCACTTGTAAACGGTGTCATTACTGACCCCGAGGTATTTACGTATCTCATCTACAGATAGCCAGCGGTCTTCAAGTTCTGCCATTTTCACTTTCCCTTGGGTGCTTTTGAATTAACGCCACGTTTTATCACCTGCCGGTCGGCAAGACAGGGAGGCAAAAACATGTCATCTTTACACATCCGAAATATGCACTGAATCAGTGCACGAACTATTCACTCGACAGCAAATCATACAATCTCCAGTTTAAATAGAGGGTTTCCCTTCCAATCTTCTGGACTTTTAAGACCCCGATCTTTTCCAATTCCTTCAGGTATTCAGCAGCGGTCTGGCGTTTTGCGATACCCGTCTCTACCAGAAACTTTCCCTTGGTATATGGCTGACGAAAGAGCAGTTCAATGAGTTCTTTGGAGTAAACATGGCGGGGTAGTTCCTTACGGGCTTTTTTCATAGTCTCCTCCATCAGGTTCCGGATGGCGATAATGCGCTCGCGGGTAAACCCGGCGGTCTCTTCAACTGCTTCGAGCATAAAGAGAATCCACCGTTGCCATTGACCCTTTTCCGTAACCTCCCGAAGAAGGCGATAGTATTCGCTTTTGCGTTCGATTATTGCTTTACTGAGATAAAGCACCGGCAAATCAAGCAACCCCCGAAAGACCAGAAACAGGATATTTATTATTCGGCCGGTTCGGCCATTACCATCGGGAAATGGATGTATCGCTTCAAACTGGTAATGGATCAATGCCATTTTGATCAGAGGGTCGATATCGTCCTCAGAATGGATAAAATCCTCCAGATTCTTCAGCTTGTCCCGGATGTTCGACTCACCTTCAGGTGGTGTGTAGAGAACCTTTCCGGTGGTACTGTTTACAACCTTTGTCCCCGGCGTTTTGCGGATACCCGCCTGGTTTTGCTTGATTGTCTGAACGATCCTGATAAATAGATTTGTAGACAACACCGGTCGCTTTTTCAGCGTATTGCACCCCTCCCAGAGAGCCTCACGGTAACGAAGCACTTCTTTGGTGGCAGCATCTATCTGACTTGTATTGGCGGTAAAGGCCCGAAACAAAGCATCATTGGTTGTAATGATGTTTTCAATTTCAGAACTTGCCTTTGCTTCCTGAAGAATCAGTGAATCGAGTAACATGGCCTGGTTGGGTATCGTCAGCCCGACTCCCTTAAGCTCGGCAAGGGCACGGTTTGCGGCGATGGCTCTTTTAAGGATAGCTTTTGTTTCAAAGCCCGACTCAGGAGGCAAAGGCGGAAGGCTATTGTAGGGTTTACTTGGGTCAAAACGCATCTATTCTCTCCAACTCCAATATTTCAGCTTCTTCCTGAGCATGGAAAAGAAGGGCATATCCTTGTCTTCCACTTCCTTTGCAAACCGACTGAGTTACGCCATGGGTTTTGAACGAGGTATTATAACATTTGTCACTTGCAAAACGAACCTTCGATAATCCCGACAGAACCCCGGCACTTCCGGTAAACAACTCTCAACTGTTGCTACACCATTGTAAATGTCAAAGACGCTTCTTTGCAAAGGCACGGCCGGATGCGCTTTTCAGGTATGACTCAAAATCCAGCGCCTTTTTCCTGTCAGTAAATGCAATGGATGTTTTAATGTGCCAGGGTCTGTATTTTGATGTATGAGGGGACTTCCCGGAATTGTGCGATTTCAGGCGGGAATCAAGGTCTTCGGTAAAGCCGGTATAAAAGCGTTCCGGATCAGAGTCAGACTGTAAAATATACACATAATAAAACTTCATCAGCCTTCGTTTCAAACTTCGGCTCGACAGGTCAGCAAACAGAGCCAGGGATATGGCGGTTTATAATAACTCTTCGTTTCAAACTTCGGCTTGACAGGTCAGGGGGTAATCTAATATAAGCCCGTCTTCGCTTACAGCTACGCCGCGGCCCGTCAGCCTTCGTTTCAAACTTCGGCTTGGTTCACCGGGCCGTAGCTTCGAAATGTAATGAGAAGCGAAGGCTGGTGGAGGCGGTGGGA
>CAZXDE010000033.1:0-11632 GCA_964639515.1 uncultured Thermodesulfovibrio sp. | reverse complement strand
CCGGGCCGTAGCTTCGAAATGTAATGAGAAGCGAAGGCTGGTGGAGGCGGTGGGAATCGAACCCACGTCCGAAAGCACTGCTCTCAGGCTCCTACATGCTTAGTCTGTCTTTTGGTTTTCAGGCAATTGAGCCGCCAACAGACAGGCTTCTCAATGCCTTATTCCTCTTTTAGTCTCGCCTGACACCAGAGGAAGGAATGTCAGGCCAGCCTGCTGATCGACACCTTTTCGGGATAGCAGACATCTCCCGAAAGATGCGCTGCTTTAATTAAGCAGCGAGTGCCAGTTCGTTGTTGGCGTTTGTGTTTTTTCCCGTCTTTATTCGTGGTGACGGAACCACGGCATGCAACCTGAGTCTCGTAACCCCCGTCGAATCCATACGCCCCCTATATCGTTAAATCACTAATGCTTAAGGGCCCGTTCAATCTCACGCTTTGCTTCGCGCTCCTTTATCCGTTCACGCTTCTCGTAGAGTCTCTTGCCCCTTGCAAGGGCTACCTCTACCTTAACGTACGGCCCCTTAAAATAAATCTTTAATGGTATAAGGGAAGAACCCTTCTGGGCTGCCTGGCCCATCAGTCTCTGAATCTCTTTTTTATGAAAGAGCAGCTTCCTCGTCCTTACAGGGTCATGGTTCATTATATTGCCGTACTTGTAAGGACTGATATGGCAGTTCAGCAAAAAGGCCTCGCCACCTTTTATTATCACGTAGCTGTCCTGAAGGTTTGCCTTGCCTTCCCTCAGGGACTTGACCTCGGTTCCGGTCAGTACAATGCCGGCCTCAAAAGTCTCTTCTATGTGATAGTCGTGATAGGCCTTTCTATTCTGACATACTACCTTCATTTATTATTATACCACAAACAGTTTTTGGAAACACGGGCGGGTTGTGCCTGTCAGCTTGCTCGGCTGCCAGTCTGCCGGCTTTCTCAGGAGAGTTTTTTTCTCAAAAGTTCATTAACAAGCTTCGGATTTGCCTTGCCCTTTGAGGCCTTCATTATCCGGCCTACAAAGAATCCCTGAAGCTTTGTCTCACCGCTGCGGTACCGCTCAACCTCAGCAGGATTTGCAGCCAGGACTTCATCTATCAACTTCTCGATCTCCGATGTATCGGTTATCTGGACAAGACCCTTCTCTTTTACAATCGCTCCCGGGTCTTTGCCGCTGCGGAACATCTCCTCAAAGACCGTTTTTGCGATTGCACCGCTGATCGTGCCGTTATCTATAAGCTTCAGCATGTCAACCAGACACGCCGGAGTCAGGGGGACCTCTGATATCTCCCTGCCTGTCTCGTTAAGGAGCCTCAGAAACTCCGACATCATCCAGTTGCTCACTGCCTTTGGCTTGCCGCCAAGCCTGACCGCCTCTTCAAACCACTCGGCAACCGTCCTCTCCTCAGCAAGCATCACGGCATCATAGTCCGGCAACCCGAACTCCTCCGTATACCTCTTCCTCTTCTCATCAGGCAGCTCCACAAGGCCTGCGCTTATCTCATCAATCCACTCCCTTGACACCTCAATCGGCACGAGGTCGGGCTCAGGGAAGTAGCGGTAGTCATGAGCCTCCTCCTTTGAACGCATTGACAGGGTAATACCTGCGCTTGAGTCCCAGAGCCGTGTCTCCTGAATAACCCTGCCCCCCTCCTTAAGTACCTTGACCTGCCTCTTTATCTCATACTCAAGGGCCTTTTCGACAAACCTGAAGGAGTTTATATTCTTGATCTCTGCCTTTGTTCCAAGGTCATCAGCCCCGATTGGCCTTAAAGAGACATTGGCATCGCACCTGAGTGAGCCCTCCTCCATGTTGCCGTCACAGACCCCAAGGTATCTGAGGATGGCCCTCAGCTTCCTCATAAAGGCTGCGGCTTCCTTTGGTGTCCTGATATCAGGCTCTGATACAATCTCCATAAGGGGCACACCAGCACGATTGAGGTCAACAAGGCTGCCGTCTTTCTGATGTATGTTCTTTCCTGCATCCTCTTCCATATGAATGCGCGTCAGACCTATCCTGCGCTCAATACCGTCAGTCACTATATCTACATGCCCATGCTCACAGATTGGCAGTTCATACTGACTTATCTGGTATCCCTTGGGGAGGTCCGGATAAAAGTAGTTTTTTCTTGCAAACCTGCTGTAAGGAGATATACTGCAGTTCATGGCAAGGCCTGTCTTCACTACAAACTCCACAACACGGCGGTTCAGAACAGGCAGAACCCCGGGCATACCGATGCAGACAGGACAGGTCTGCGTATTATGGCCGGAGCCGAACCGGGTGGAACAACCACAGAATATCTTTGTATCCGTTAAGAGTTGAGCATGTATCTCAAGGCCGATTACTACTTCGTATTCTGTTCCTTCTGACTTCAGGCTTGTGACTTCTGACATTGCATGTACCCCTTCTGTTGACAAGTTTTTATTTCAGAGTTTTTGTTGCGCCCGGCAATAATTTTAACCCCAAAGTGAGCGATTTATCAAGTCATGACAGGAATACGAAAAAGTGCAGAGGAGAAAAGTCCATCCCTGTTTCCTTAAAACGGCAGGCCAAGGGCGGCAACCGGAGAGAAGCTCCGGCGGTGAATGGGGCAGGGTCCGTGTTTTTCGAGCATCTCGATGTGCATCCGGGTTGCATAACCCTTATGTTTTCTGAAACCATAGGCAGGATAAAGGGAGTGAAAATGCTCCATCAGCCTGTCCCTGGTAACCTTTGCTATTATTGATGCCGCTGCAACCGAGGCACTGATACTCTCCGCCCTCGGCATGGAGACCTGCTTTATCTTCAGGGGAAGCTCCATTGCGTCTATTATCAGGATGCCGGGGGGATTACCGAGGTCCTCTATCGCCGTTATCATTGCCTGCTTTGTGGCCCTGTATATATTTATCCTGTCTATCTCATCAGGACCGACAACCCCAACCCCTATATCTTCAGCCTCAGTCAGTATCTCCCGGAACAGGGCCTCCCTCTGCTTCGGGCTAAGTTTTTTGGAATCCCTGAGCCCTGGGATCCTTGCACCGGGAGGCAACACCACTGCCGAGGCAACTACAGGGCCTGCCAGAGGCCCTCTGCCGGCTTCATCCACCCCGGACAGGGGAGTGTAGCCCTGTGCACGGAAACGCTCGTCATAGGTGTAAGGATCTTCAGAGGCCACGATAGATGCCCATCAGTATCAGCGTCTGAAAAGCTCTTTTTCCTTAACCTTGGCAGCCTTCCCCTTCTTGTCCCTGAGGTAATAAAGCTTTGCCCTCCTGACATCTCCCTGCCTGATGACTTCGAGCTTCTCGATAACAGGTGAATGCACAGGAAAGATTCTCTCCACACCGATGCCGTGAGAGACCTTTCTGAGCATGAAAGTCTCCTTTATGCCGCTGCCTTTACGGCCTATAACAACACCTTCAAAGGGCTGAATCCTCTCCTTGTCTCCCTCTACAACCCTGACGTGGATTCTCAAAGTATCACCAATATTGAATTGCGGAACCTCTTTCCTGAATGCCTCCTCTACAGAGCTTACCATATTCATTCTTCTTCCTCCTTTATCTCCCTGATCAGTTCATTATCCTCTTCACTGAGGTTTACTTTCTGCAACAACCCGGGTCTTCGCTGAAGGGTACGCCTCAGTGCCTCTTTTCTTCTCCACCTTCTTATCAACTCGTGGTTTCCGCCAAGCAGCACATCGGGCACCCTCATCCCCCTGAACTCTACAGGCCTTGTATACTGGGGATAATCGAGCAGACCTGTTGTAAAAGACTCCTCTTCAGCAGACCTTGAGTCTCCAAGAACACCCGGCAACAATCTTGTAACGGCATCTATTATAACCAAAGCAGGCAATTCTCCACCAGTCAGCACATAATCTCCGATGGATAACTCCTCATCCGACACCGCCCTTATCCTCTCGTCAAAACCCTCATACCTGCCTGCAATAAACAGGATACGTCTCCTGTTCCCTGCGTATTCCTCTGCAAGGGACTGGTTAAAAACCCTGCCATCCGGTGTAAGCAGCACTTTAAGCCTCTCCTGCCCATCCATGTCCAGGTAATCCAGGGCATTACATACAGGCTCGGGTTTTAAGACCATCCCTGCCCCGCCTCCGTAAGGAGAATCATCAACCTGGCGGTGTTTGTCCGTGGTAAAGTCTCTTATATTATAGACATCCACTCTGACCTTACCCCGCTCTATTGCCCTCTTCATAATACTCTCTGAAAGGTACGACTTTATTATATCGGGAAACAGTGTCAGTACCTCAAATGTCATGGTGTCAAATATCCCGGGTGTCATTCAAGGAGCCCTGCTTCCGGGGAGATAATAATCCTCCTGTTCCCGATATCTATGTCCCTGATAACATCCCTTATAGCCGGAATCAGATACTCCTTCTCCTCATCCCTGACAACATAGACATCATTACTGCCGGTCTCGATTATATCGCTCACCCCTCCGATGTATACACCATCAACAGTAAACACCTTCAGACCGATTATCTGATAATAATAATATACACCTGCAGGTAACGGGGGACTCTCCTCCTCCGGCACCATTAATTGTCCTCCCCGAAGGCTTGTAGCCTCTTCAGGGGATTTAATCTCAAGCAATTTCATAATGATTGTACGACCATAGGGTTTGGAGTATTCAAGGGTAAATTCCTTTATCTCATCATCAAGTTTGATATGCACTTGAGATACATCATCAAATCTTTCAAGAGAAAAAGTAAGGGGTAATACTATAAATTCCCCCTTCACACCACGTGACTTGACTATTCGCCCGATACTGACTAAAGAAGACATAAGTTTATCCTGAAGATATAAGATATGACATTACCGGCTTAAAGGAAGGAGCAAGGACACTACCCCGGAAGAGGTAACCCCCTTCCGGGTATATCACTCTTTTATTCAAGTTTTATTCAAGAATTTCAAGGACACAGCGTTTACCCATCTTGGTTCCTGCTGCAGAGAGGATTGTCCTCATAGCCCGCGCCGTTTTCCCCTGTTTTCCTATTACCTTACCAAGATCACTCTGAGCCACTCTGAGTTCAAGAACAGTGGTTTTTTCACCTTCAACTTCCTGTACAACGACCTCTTCCGGTCTGTCAACCAAAGCTTTAGCCATAGATTCCACTAATTCTTTCATCTTCTGCTACCTCCATCAGATTGATTCGGCTGCCTTACAGGCCAGCCTTCTGTAATAGCCTCTTGACCGCATCAGTCGGTTGCGCACCACGCTGTAACCAGAACCTGGCCTTTTCCGTGTCAATCTTTATTTCAGAGGGGTCCTTCATTGGATTATAAAAACCCACGATCTCAATAAAGGCTCCGTCCCTTCTGGTCCTTGAATCTGCAACAACAACTCTGTAAAAAGGTCTCTTATGAGCCCCTAACCTTGTTAACCTGATCTTTACCAACTACTCACCTCCTGCATCTGACTATATTTAGCATACCGGCAATCGGACATACAACCTTAAAATTTTAATACACCTGAGGGGGTAAAGTAAACCCCGCCCCGTTCAAAAGGGCATAACACCGGGCAAACCCCTGAATTTACCCTTCTTGCCCTTCTTGCCTTTAAACATCTTCAACATCCGCTTCATCTCCTTGTACTGCTTCAGCAACCTGTTTACATGAGTAACGGTTGTGCCGCTTCCAAGGGCAACCCTCTTCTTTCTGCTGCCGTTCAGTATATGGGGATTTCTTCTTTCCCTCGGGGTCATGGAGCTTATAATGGCCTCTATCCTCGAAAACTCCTTTTCATCCACCTGCACACCCTTCAACTGTTTACCCATTCCGGGTATCATGGAGAGGAGGTTCTCTATCGACCCCATTGACTTTATCTTCCGCAACTGATCCCTGAGATCTTCGAGGGTAAAAGTCTCATCGGTAATCTTTTTCTGAAGCGCCTCAGCCTCTTTAACATCAACCGCCTCCTGGGCCTTCTCGATAAAACTGAGGACGTCACCCATCCCGAGGATCCTTGATGCAACCCTGTCAGGGTGAAAGGGCTCTATCATATCTATCTTTTCACCAACACCAATGAATTTGATGGGTTTGCCGGTTACAGCCCTTATTGACAGGGCGGCACCACCCCTTGCGTCTCCATCCATTTTCGTCAGTATTATACCGTCTATGCCCGTCTGCTCATCAAAACTCTTTGCAACAGTAACGGCATCCTGTCCCGTCATGGCATCAGCCACAAAAAGTACCTCATCCGGCTTTACCGCGGCCTTGACACCCTTGAGTTGACTCATCAAGTCCTCATCAATATGGAGCCGTCCTGCGGTATCTATTATAAGTATATCCCTTGCATCGAGCCGTGCCTTTTGAAGGGAGGCCCTGGAGACTGCTACCGGGTCCTTCTCATCCCGGGCGGAAAAGACAGGAACGTCAATCTGAGCCCCCAATGTAGTCAACTGATCAATTGCTGCAGGTCTCTGCAGGTCTGCAGCCACAAGCATGGGTCTCCTGCCCTGTTTTTTAAACAGATTGGCAAGTTTTGCCGCAGTCGTTGTCTTACCGGAACCCTGAAGACCGATCATCATGATTACCGTTGGAGGGTTTGGAGCGAATAATATCCTTTCATTCTTGCTGCCGAGGAGTTCGATCAATTCCTCATGAACGATCTTTACAACCTGTTGGCCGGGGGTCAGGCTCTCAAGAACCTCCTTGCCTATAGCCTTTTCCCTCAGCCGGGTGATAAAATCCTTGACCACCCTGAAGTTAACGTCAGCCTCCAGCAGGACGAGCCTCAGCTCTCTAAGGGCAACATCAACATCTTCTTCCTTTAAAAATCCCCTGCCCTTGAGCTTTGAAAATATACCTTCTAATCTTTCGCTTAAAGAGTCAAACATCTTCCCTCACTAACCTAAAAACCGGTCAATCTTTGCCTTGAGTTGAGGCTTTGGGACGGCCCCGACAATCTGCTCAACCTTCTCGCCATCCTTGAATAGCATAAGTGTGGGTATACCCATAATCTTGTATCTGCTGGCAATATCAGGGTTTTCATCAGTATTCAATTTACAGACCTTGATTTTACCTGCATATTCCCTGGCTATCTCTTCAACAGTAGGTGCCACCATCCTGCAGGGGCCACACCATACAGCCCAGAAGTCCACCATTACAAGCCCTTTAAACCCTAACACTTCCTGATCCCAGGATGATGTTGTTACTTCTATAACGCCTTCAGCCATGTGAACCTCCCGTCCTGAATTTTGATAAGTATCTTAACTACTTAATTAAGTTATTATATTTTTCGGAAAAAGAATTTGTCAAATAAGTTCAGATTATTTTCTTCAGTGTCTCTTCCAATTCATTGAGTTTAAATGGTTTTTTAAGTGTAAGGACACCCTTGCTTCTGAAATCATTATCCATTTCAGGCGTAATATAGGCAGAACAGACAACAATATGCGGCCTCCTGCTCATTCTGCACAGTTGATCCACCAGGATTGCACCATTGCCTTCAGGCATTTTCAGATCAGTAAAGACTATATCAAAATCGAAGTCTTCTTTCCCGGTAACAGCCATGGCATCATTAATATTGGAGACCGAGGTCACTTCATAACCCCACCGTTTCAGTGCCCTCTCCAGAAACCACCTTACAAGCTGCTCATCGTCAACCACAAATGCTTTCATAGCCCTCCATACAGGACAAAGTCTGTTTGTAATCCTGAATAACCCTGTCTGTTTTTACAGTCAAAAGTCATGCTAACCTCTTCTCCCTCAAAGAGGCCGGCCCTTTGCATCCTGTATTTTAACTCATCTCCTGTAATATTCAGAAGCCTCGCTACCCAAGGGCTCCATAACTGTGAAGACCCGACAGTAACAGATTAACCCCGAGATACGTAAAGACCACGGCAACAAAACCCACAACCGCAACCACAGCCACCTTCCGCCCCCTCCAGCCCCTCATAAGGCGGGCATGCAGGTAAAAGGCATAAATAAACCATGTAATAAGTGACCACGTCTCTTTCGGGTCCCAGCTCCAGTATACACCCCAGGCCTGATCAGCCCATATAGCACCAAAGATGAGCCCACCAAGGGTAAATACGGGAAACCCTACAGCTACAGTCTTATACGTCAGTTCATCAAGCAGATCAGTGCTTACATTAAAGGCAGCTACTATCTTCTTTAACAGATAGCCGTATCTCCAGACCAAGGCAATAATAATTACAGACCCTATCCAGCTTGCCACTGATACCATAGCTGAACCGCTTTTGAAGGTTGCCCTGAAGAGGTAGCTCTTTATTACCTCGGAATTAGTAGCCAGGACGTGATACTTCATGAAATCAAGCCCCATGGCAGTAAGCAGGACAATGAGGACACCAAGTGAAACCGTCCAGAAGATATAGGCCGGCTCGGTCCTCTCCTCGGTCTTCTCTATCAGGTACATAAGCGCCGTGCCGAAAGAGAGGCCGAATGCGGCATAGGCAATAAAGCTCATCGTGACATGGGCAAGAAGCCAGTTGCTCTGAAGCGCGGGCATGAGCGGCTGTATCTCCTTTGACATGCCCGTCATTTCTATAAAGGCCAGAGCCAGGCCTGCCACCGGGGTTATAAAGGCACCGAAAGATCGGTTCCTGTACTTGAACTCAATAATAAGATAACCAAGGATGAGGCACCAGACAAAGAATATAAGGGATTCATAGAGGTTTGAGATAGGTGGCCGCCAGAAACTCCTCAACCCCATCTCGTAACCCTCAACCCATCTCATCAGAAATGCAATGGTCTGAGCAATAAAACTCGCCACGGTTATCCCTGTGGCAACCACCCCTATCGCTCTGTTCCTGAAAACCAGATATGTAATATACGCAACCATTGAGAGCATATATCCAATAGTTGCAATACCAAAGAGCACCGAACTATCCATCTGCTCCTCCTGACAAGGCCGCTATAAACCTTTCGATCTTTCTTTCAAAAGACGGCCTGTTCTTACTCGCTGAGCCCAGTACTGTAACCTCACTGTACTTACCCACTCTGCTGACCAGGACCCAAATCCTCCTGTGGCTCATAAAAAAGGCCAGGTAAAGGCCCAAAGTCATTATACCACTTCCAAGATAGACCAGCCATACGCCGGGGTCCTTTCTGACCTGCAAACCTGTATATTGCACCCCCCAATAGTCCACAAACTCCACCATATTGCCGTCAGGGAGACGCCATGTTGAAGGAAAACGCCTCAGTATCCACCCTGCATACTTTGCCTTGCCACGGTCTGAAAATTCTATATAGACGGCAGGATTATTCATCGTATCCGAATATGTGAAGGTCTTCCCGGAATTATCCATGGCAAGGGCGGGACTGAAGTTCTTGATTGTGCCGACAATCTCCGTGCCGGGGATTACAAAGGACTCACCGGGCATCCTGTTGACGGTCACTGTCTTGCCACTGCTGCCCCTGATTTTTAGAATAAAATAACCCTTTGCATCGGGAACCATTCCGTAATTCGACTGGTAAAACGTATATCCCCCATACCTGAGGGGAGAGTTCACCTCTACAACCTTCTTCAAAACCTCTTTTCCGTCTTTAATAACAGTAAGTCGGCTTTTGAAGACCTTCGGCATATCCGACATGTCATAAAACTCAACATCAAAGTCGTCACACCTTATGGTAAAGCCAAGTTTGTGCGTACTCTCGTCACTTGCATATGCAATATCAGAGGCATAACCCTCCTGAAGGGGTAGATAGCCCTTGAACCCAAAGAATACTCCAATCACGGCACCCAGCATAATGACGATGATACTGAGGTGCGTTATATAAACACCAAGTCTTGAGTACCTCCCCTTCTGTGAATAAAGCTGGTAACCTCCGTCCTCCATAGAACTGTCCTGGGCACTGAACCCCAGGGATTTAAGCGCCTGCATGAGTTTTCCCCTTATAGCCTCGGGGGACCTCTTAAGGTGCACGTCTTTTCGTATGGAAACGGTCCTGACCATCAGCGGACTGAGCGGCTTTAGCGGTTCCCTGACAAGTCTCCATATACGGGGAAGCCTGTCGAGAGAACATATAATGAGGTTTGCTGAAAAGAGGGCAAGAAGGGTTATAAACCACCATGAACGGTACATATCCATAAAACCGAGGGACTCGAAAACCCTGTATGCTGAAGGGGCAAGGGAATCACCGAATATCCGTTTCAGGAGCATCAGGTTCTTTTCAGGTTCCGCCCCCTGCTCAATGACTGTACCGACTATGGAAGAAAGGGCGATGAGGGGAAAAAGGACAACTGCAAGCTTTATCGATGCAAAAAGGTCCCATATCCGGTCAATAAAGCCCTTTTTCTGCTCCATCATCTACTCTTAATCTCCCTGCTATGGCGGACGGATATTACCCGGATGTCAAATATGTATCTTCCCGCCATGGAATTGCCCCATTAATGCAGCGAAAACAAAAATGGGAACGTATCGAAACTCAAGATGTGAAAACACCCTCAGAAGGAATATAGCAGGGATGGGGATATGGATATATAAAAACCACTTGAAGGAGAATTTCCTTGCCCTCTCCCGGAGAGAACCAAAGGGAAGGTTAATCAGATAGGTAAATAAAAAGAGTCCTATTATAAGTGCCGGCTTTGATTTTGATAATATATCCATCAGTCAAAAAGCCTCACCAATTGTTCGGTCTTCTTCTCTATGCCCTTTGTCAGGTCTTCCTGCTCCCTCCTGTACCTGTAAAGCTCATCTGCTATATCCAGTGCTGCCAGTATTGCAGCCTTAAGTGGTACGGTGTTTGGACCCTTATCGTAAATCTCCCTGATTCTTTCGTCAACAAACCGCGCAAGTTCCTGGATATACTCATCAGGAGCATCACCCTTAATCCTGTATCGTTGCCCCAGTATGTTTACCTCAATACTGCCCATTTTCCCTCACTACAGCTCTATGCTTTCCAGCTCGCTGAGCAACTCCTCGATCTGTCCCTTCACCGACGTTTTTTCCGTCTTGAGACTCTCAATCTCCATATTCTTTTCATTCAGCAACTCTTCTAGTTCTCTCACTTTTTTTTCAAGAGATACCTTCTCTTCTCTCAAAACCCTTACCTTCTCAATAGCCGATACTATCTTTTCGTCAAGATTTCTCAAAGTCTCCAATCTGCATACCCCCTTATCGTCATTAAATAAAGAATTCATTCGAGGCCCTGCCTCCATGTATGGTTTTCAAAACACTTAATTAAAATACCAAAAACAAGGTAGAGATTTCCACCCTGCCTGATGTAATGAGGTGTCAGGATTCGTTTTCTTTGCTTAATTTCCGATCCCCGACTTCTCTTTTCAGCCATTCGGCTATAACCCTCTTCATTGCCTTTGCATTATAACCATGCCAGCGCTTACGCTCCTTTTTGTCAGATAAAAGGACATCCTTGAAGCGCTTGAACGAGCCTGCCCCGTTCAGGGCACTCCGGAGACAGTCCTTCAACTCCGGGGCTGTCACTGTATTTATAAAGCTTTTTATTACATTAAACGCCTCATCGGCGCTCCTTTCAGGTATGCGAAGATACCTCTCCTCATCCATTAATATTGAAAGTGCAAGATCTATGGCCTCTTCACATGAATCAGGAAGTTCTGCATCAAGGTTTACCTCGCTGTCAAACACTACATCTTTCTCATAATCCGAAGAGGTCTGGCCGTATAGTGTCATTAATGCCTCGTTTAAGGCGGCAACTGAGAGGACAAC
>CAZXDE010000032.1:0-15801 GCA_964639515.1 uncultured Thermodesulfovibrio sp. | reverse complement strand
TGGTTCTTTAATTGTTTCATTATTCCACTCCTTTTTCCAGTATTAGCTTTGCGAGCGTATTGTTGTCGGGAAACTCTATATCCATTGGTATACGCTGTCCGGTGGTAATATAGGCAACAGGTTTTTGATACAGGACGGACAGATTGTAGATGGCCCCCGCATTAACCGCCTCATCAACCTTTGTAAAGCCGAGACAGTCGATACTGAGCTGCCTGTAATATTTATATGCATCAATCATAAACATATCATCACTGCTTGTGCTCATGATCAGATGTGTCTCTATCGGGAGACCAAGGGTATGAATCTTCCGGATCTCGTCAATATATTTCTCATCCCTGGGATTCCTCCCGGTCGTATCAATAAATATCATGTTGCGGCCGGTATGTTTAATCACCTTGTCTTTAAGGTCGGAGATATCGGATACCACCTCCAGGGGAACTCCAAGAATCCTTGCAAAAAACCTGAGCTGTTCAACTGCTCCAATGCGGTATGTATCAAGGGTTATGATGGCAATCCTCTTGCCTGACCGTATTGCCTGGGAGGCGAGCTTGGCCAGTGTAGTGGTTTTTCCAACGCCGGTGGGGCCTATAAGCATCACTGCTTTTTTTTCAGACAATGCATTCATGGTCCTTATCTCATCCGTCAGAACATTCAGAAGGGACTCTGCGTTTCCTGCCTTCTCACATAGCCTCAGTGCGAATTCTTCCTTAATGGATCTCTTTAGCAGCAGTTTCAGTATTTTGAGTTTTTTATCCGGAAGTTTCATCTCATATCCGCTTTTCTTCATCTGGACGAGGGCCTCTTTCAGTCGTTCGACCTCGCTTTTGAGTTCCGAGAGGTCTGTTGGTTTTTCAGTGGCACAGGACGGTTCAGAGATGTTTATCCCTTCATAGTCCACTGCTGCAACGACCTCGACCATGTCTTCTTTAAGTTGTTCTGACGAGAGAATTACTGCATCGGGGCCCAATTCTTTTTTTACCATCTTGAGTACCACGGAAAAAGTCTTCGCATGGAATTTTTTAATCTTCATAGCTCACCATTCCCAGTGAATAAAGTTTTGTGTTTGATGAAATTTCATTGCTTGACAGGATGACCAGAGAGGGCATGAGCCTGTCGGCAATGTTTCTTAAGTGTCTGCGTATCTGGGGAGAACAGACCAGGGCCGGCTGGATATTCTTGAGTTTATCCCCCTTCAATGTCTTTTCAATCCCCCGCAGGAGTCGTTGCATCAATTGAGGTGACAGGCCTGTGCCGTCTTCCATGGACTGGATAATTTCCCGTTCATATTGCGGGTCAAGAGTGAAGACAGGCAGAGTGCCGTCAGGGAGCATATACAGTCTGCTTATAACCCTGGAGAGGGACTGTCTGACGAGTTCCGTCAGGGTATCAGGGTCTTTTACCCTTTGACCGTGATCAAGAAGGGTTTCAAGTATAGTAATCATATCCTTGATAGGTATGCGTTCCTTAAGGAGGTTCTGAAGCACTCGCTGTACCGTGCCTAACGGGAGTATGGCTGGAACAAGTTCTTCAACTATCCGCGGATAGTGCTTTGAGACATTGTCGAGAATATCCTGTGTCTCAGCCCTGGTAAGGACCTCCCATCCATATTTCCTGAGCAGCTCCGTCAGATGGGTGACGATGACGGTGGATGGGTCGACAACCGTATGTCCCCTAGTCTGGGCGGATTCTATTTCACCCTCATCAATCCAGCAGGCCGGCAGACCAAAGGCAGGCTCTTTTGTCGGGATACCCTCAACCTTCTCCTGTCCCTCATCCCCGGCCACTGCAAGCCATTTTCCTAAAAGCACCTCCCCCTTTACAATCTCAACCCCTTTTATCTGGAAACTGTATTCATGGGGTCTGAGTTGCAGGTTGTCCTTTATATGAACAGGGGGGACTATAAATCCAAGTTCCTGTGCAATCTGTCTGCGCATTGCCTTGATCTTTCCAAGCATTTGTCCACCCGGTTCTTCAACCAGTGGTATCAATCCGTAGCCGATCTCAAGGCTTAGGGGATCAAGTTCAAGATACGAGTCAATTGACGGTTCTGAGGGGACCTCAGTTTCCGGGGGCTCTTCCTGTGCTTTGGCAGGTTTTCTGGATACCATATATGCAATCGAGCCGGAGGTGACGGATATAATGAAAAACGGGATATGGGGCAACCCCGGAACAAGGGCGAGGATGAAGAGGACCCCGGATGCGGTTGACAGGGCCTTTGGATTCACGAATATTTGTCTTTTGACCTCTTCTCCAAGGTCTGTATCGCTTCCTGCCCGGCTTACGACTATGCCTGCCGAGGTTGATACGAGCAATGCAGGTATCTGAGATACAAGTCCGTCACCTATTGTAAGGAGCATATATGTTCTTGCAGCATCAGCAATGGGCATGCCCTTCTGAAGTACCCCTATCAGGAGTCCTCCCATAATGTTTATCCCTGTTATAACGAGTCCTGCAATGGCATCACCCCTTACAAATTTACTCGCACCATCCATGGCCCCGTAAAAATCCGCTTCATGAGAAATGGTTTCGCGTCTCTTTTTTGCCGATTGCTCGTCTATAAGACCGGCATTCAGGTCGGCATCTATCGCCATCTGTTTGCCGGGCATGGCGTCCAGGGTAAATCTTGCCGCCACCTCGGCAATCCTTCCTGCCCCCTTTGTGATAACTATAAAGTTAATGATTACAAGGATCAGAAATACAATAAGCCCTACCGCATAATTACCGCCGACAACAAAATTGCCGAATGATTTTATTACACGGCCTGCAGCTTCCGGGCCTTCATTTCCCTTCAGCAGTATTATTCTTGTTGTTGCAATATTGAGAGACAGCCTGTAGAGGGTTACCATCAGTAGTAGAGACGGAAAGACCGAAAAATCAAGGGGTTTTTTAATATAGACGGATGTTAGAAGTATCACGATTGCAATGGATATGGATATGGACAGAAATATATCAAGGGCAAAGGCGGGTACCGGTAAAAGCATTATTCCCAGGACTACCACCATGCTTAGCGCCAGGACCATGTCACTGCGATTTTTTAGAAAGTTTAATCTGTCCATCTATTCTCCTCCGGGTTGCCGGTTAATGTTTCCCCGCCGGCTTGATCGCATTGTGACCCGTAATTCCTTATCGATGACATTTTATGCCGCCTCTCCCCGGAGTTTATAAATATAGGAAAGTATCCTGGCAACCGCCCTGTAAAGTATCTCGGGTATTTCCGTATTCACGTCCAGCTTGAAGAGGGCCTGAGCTATGGGTTTGTCTTCCACAATGGGAATGCCGGATTTGCCGGCGATATCCTTGATCCTTTCCGCCATGAAGCCGGCCCCCTTGGCAATAACCTTTGGTGCTACCATGGCAGCCCTTTCATACTTGAGTGCAATAGCTAAATGAGTCGGGTTTGTTATTATTACAGTAGCTTTCGGTACCTCCTGCATCATCCTCTTTCTCGCCATCTCTCTCTGTATGGACCTTATCCGTGCCTTTATATGCGGGTCGCCTTCCGTTGATTTATGCTCTTCTTTTACTTCTTCCTTGCTCATCTTCAGCGAGCGCTCATGTTTCCATCTCTCATTGATATAATCAAGAAAGGATATAATAAAGAAGCAGACAAAGCCGAGTTTAATTGTATATAAAAGCATTTCCGACATGGACACGGAAAGAGTCTGTACGTCCATAGCCATCAGGTTCAGGATCAGAGGCATATATTTTTTGATTATAAAGTAGACTAACAACGCACCTGCAATAAATTTGACAAGACCCTTCAGGAATTCCATTAGAGCATATATCGAGAACATTCTCTTCAGTCCCTCTATCGGGTTTATCTTCTCCACTTCCAACTTCAGGGGTTTGAGGATAAACCCCCCCTGGATGACATTGCCGGCTATTGCCATCAGAACGGCTATTGCCATAAAAGGCAGTAGTATCAGAACGCCTTTGACGGATAAATCCATCATTACATCCAGAGGAGCATTAAGGTGTGGCAAGGTAAGCCCTTCTCTTGTAATGATCATGATATTCTGCACGGAGGAATGCCCCATGAAGAGCATGATGAGGATAACCCCTCCCATGGAGAGCATCGAACTGAGTTCCCTGCTGCGCGCAACCTGTCCCTCTTCCCTGCCTTTCTGCCGTTTTTGCGGCGTAGCCTGTTCTGTTTTTTCCTGGTCATCAGCCATTTATCTGGTTCCTCCCGAAAGGATTATGCCGGTGAGATCACTCTTTATCCCAATGAAATAACCACTGAGAATATAGATCATCAGCGGTAACCCAAGGAGCATGACAATATATCCCATAGTGATATATATGGGGTATCCAACAAAGAATATATTAAACTGAGGTATAAGTTTGGAGAGCATGCCAAGTAGTATGTTGGTGATCATGATCACGGTTATGACCGGTGCTGAAAGTTTTATTGCCAGTGTGAAAATCCTGCTGCTGAGGGCTATCCCTGCACTTACCATGGACTTTATATCCGCTCCTCCAACTGCTACATGTTTAAAGCTCTCTATAAAGGCATAAATAAAGTAGTGATGTGCATCAAGGCTCAGGAAGAGCAGAAAGGCCACGATGCCGTAGAGCCTGGCAATCTCGGTTGACTGACCGATCTCCGGATTAAAGACATTTGCCATGGAAAGACCCATTGTAATGGCTATAATCTGTCCGGCGGTATCAACGGCATAAAAGATAAATCTCACGGTCAGGGCAAGGACAAAGGAGAAGATAGTCTCCTTTAACACCATAAGGGGAATGTCAGACTCAGCCCAGAGATTTTTTTGATTTTTCATGTCTGCTTCGCTCCCTGCAGAGAGAGCTATTGAGGGTTGTAGACTTTCTCCGGGTTGAATGACGGTCTGCACTATAGGGGTCAGCAGTAGCGATAGAGCGAGGATAAGGCCGATCCTGAAATGGGGAGGCAAATTCTTGCTGCCGAAAAAAGGCAGGAAGGTCATCACTATCCCCAGTCTCAGAAAGACAAGGAGGAAGGTCGTTATGTCGTCAGTCATTATCTCGGTGCCTTGCATGAAATCTCCTTGTAATCCGTCACTTGATATAGAACGGGATATTAATTATCAACCGTCGGGTAAAATCTATCAGCACCTGAGCCGTCCAGGGCAGAAGGATGAAGAGACACAGAAAGACCGCCAGTATTTTGGGTACAAAGGTCAGGGTGAATTCCTGTATCTGTGTAATTGCCTGGAAAAAACTGATCAGAAGGCCTACAAGGAGGCTTACAAGCAGTGCAGGTCCTGAAACGAGAAGAACTGTTTTAATGACCTCTCCGGAGATATCCCTTACCATGTCTATAGTCAATGGAAACTCCTCAGGAGTGAGCCTATCAGGAGATTCCATCCGTCAACAAGCACAAAGAGGAGAAGCTTGAACGGCAGGGATATGATTACAGGCGGCAACATCATCATCCCCAGAGAAAGCAGTACGCTTGCGACTACCATGTCTATAACCAGGAAGGGCAGATAAATCAAAAAGCCTATCTCAAAAGCGGTCCTTAGTTCGCTGATTGCAAAGGCGGGAATTACAATCGTCAGAGACAGGTCTTCCGGCCTTGCTGTTTTTTTTATACCGGCAATGTCCATAAACAGCCCGAGGTCTTTTTCTCTGGTCTGCTTCAGCATGAATCCTTTAATTGTGGGTTCCGCCTTTTTGAGGGCATCAACAAAGGTTATCTCTTCCTTGACATAGGGGGTTACGGCATCTGCCTGAATTTTCTTTACAACAGGTGCCATGACAAAGAGTGTAAGGAAGAGGGAAAGACCTATGATGACAGGATTTGGGGGTATCTGCTGGCCTCCTATGGCATGCCTCAGGAAGGAAAGAACCACCACTATCCTTGTGAAGGACGTAAACATGACCAGTACTGCCGGGATGAATGAGAGGAGGCTCAGAATGATAAAGAGATTTATCATGGGGTTGTCAATCTTTCTGAGGTCAAAGGCGTTTGCGGTTGCAGGAAAGGCTGTTGAGGATACGATTACAAAGTAGAGAGTGCAAGAAGCAATCCTTATGCCTTTTTTCTGAAAACATGCCCTGACATTTGTCGTGTTAAAGAATCTATCCGGGTTAACGTAACTATCATTTTTAATCCCCGGGTAAGGGCAGACTGATTTGTTTTCATTTCTGCTTATGTAATTTGTAAAATGTTTCATTTTCCGGTAAGTAATTCCTTAAAGCTTTTTATTTGCCGTATATTATCCTTGAGTGTCTTGAGTTCGTTTTCAAGGGCACTTTCCGGGAGTGTCTTCAGGAGTTTCAGGTCATTGGCTGTGATCCCGACAAGTAGTATCTCTTCACCGGCCTTGATTATTGCTATACCTTTTCTGGGGCCAAGGTTCAGGTATCCGAGGGTTTTGAGAATCTCTGATCCAGTGCCCGTCCTCTTTTTCATAAACCCTGCTATAACCAGTATGAGGCCGACAATGAATATAAGTGAAACTGCTATTTTTAGAGTTTCTTCCATCATTTCAATTGTCTGATCCTTTCCGTTGGACTTATAGTGTCGGTGAGCCTTACGCCGAACTTTTCGTTCACCACAACAACCTCGCCCCGTGCGATCAGTTTGTTGTTGACAAGTATCTCCATCGGTTCTCCAGCCAGTTTCTCAAGCTCGATAACAGAGCCCTGACCGAGTTGAACCAATTCCTGAATGAGCATCTTTGTTTTTCCGAGTTCGACGGTTATCTCAAGTGGTACATCAAGCAGAAAATTTATATCCCTTACAGACTTCTCCCTGCTCTCATCCGTCTTCAGTTCGTCGAATTTTGCCTCTTCCGGTTCCTTACAGTCGGGTTGTTGAGTCTCGGTTGTCTTTTCATCCATCCTGGTTGCTCCTTTCATAATTCATTTCAATTGCCCTTGTTATCTTGACTGCCTGGCTTCCCCTGTGATGTCCCGGGGTACAGTAAAACTTCGGTATCCCTTCAACCTTGACGAGCAGTTCATCCGCCACTGATTTCCCGAGGGTTATTATATCGCCTGCCTGCAGGTTCAAAACGTCCTCAAGTCTTAACTCTGCCCTGTCAAGTTCAACAGTTATATTTACGAAGGATTCATTGAGTAATTCAACTAATCTGTTAACCCAGAGCTTATCCACGTCTATGCTGTTGCTGGTAATTCCGGAATAAAGCTTTTCCTTGATTGGTTCAACAAGTGAGTAAGGAATCCCCAGGTATATCTTCCCTGTCAGGTTTTCCATTTCCACGTGAAATTCCACCTTGATAAGTGCCTCAGTGGGAGGAATGATAGTTACAAACTGTGGATTTGTCTCGGAGCCGGTTAACTCGGTTTCCACAGTAATAAGCGCTGACAATGCCTCTTGAAGATCGCCGAGTGCTATTGTTAATACTTTGTTAATGAGCCTCTGTTCCACAGGTGTGAAACTCCTTCCTTCCGCCTTTACAAAGCTTGCCTTGTCTCCGCCGAAGAAATATTCAACGATGGCAAATATGAGAGGTGCTTCAAAGACCATCAGGGCGTAGCCCTTAAGCGGGCGGATCTTAAACATGTTTATGCTTGAAGGTAAAGGAATCGTTCTCATAAATTCTCCGAATTTCATAAGAGAGATTCCCTGGACGGTGACATCTATGAATTTGCCGAGAAAGTTTGACAGGGAGACCCTGAAAAACCTGGCAAACCTCTCGTTGACCATCTCAAATCCCGGCATCCTGCCACGGATAATCCTTTCCTGGTTTGTCAGGTCATAAGCACGAATCCCGTCAGGAGGCAACTGTGAGCCGGTTTCGACCTCGCCTTTTTTTACGCCGTTTAACAGGGCATCAACTTCATCCTGGGAAAGTATGTCACTCATTGCATCACAAAGTCGGTAAAATAAATGTTTTTAAAGACGTCCCTGCCAACCGCAGCATTTGCCCTCATCAGGAGCTCGTCCTTGAGCTGGAACTTGCCTTCAGGCGTAGATATGGATTCTGCTGTTTTGCTGCTCAGGAGGGTTATGACGGTGTCCCGCAGATGGGGTGTTCTTTCCTTTACTAACTCCTCATATTTTATGTCCGTCATCTCGAGTTTTATTGTGACCTTCAGAAATCTTCCCCGGTCTGCGAGGTTGACAACAAAGGGTGAGAGGGGGAAGAGCGCAGGCTGTTCTTCATTAAGAGTATCTCCTTTTATCGGGACTGCCTTTGTTTCGCTCTTTTTGCCCAGGAACATTGAATAAGCAAAAAAACCGCCGCCACCGAGCAAAGCAATAGCTATAACAGCGACTATAATCAGCTTTAATTTACCCTTTTTCTCCGGTTTTTTTTCTCCGGATTCCTCTTCCTGTTTCTCCTCTTTTTCTTCTGCCATTCATGCCTCCTTTTCGGATGGTACTTTGATACTTAGCTTGTTTGACCTTTGCCAGGTGACTGTTACAGCAATCATTGGCTGCTTGAGTATTCAAGGAACATGCCTGTTTAAAATCTTCTTATAAATCAAGGGACAACGGGGGTGTTGTCAAGAAAATGACTTGGATGATCGGAGAGTGGTTTGACGGAAAATTGACATTTGATTTAATAAACAGCTCAGACAGTACCGGCTATAGAGCATATAGAGAGTTTTCTGTCTTCACCTTTACACATCCGCTGCACCCTGTTTTTAGAGGGGAGTTCACACTGCTTTTCAAGACTGTTTTTTACCTGCCTGCTCCCTGTTCCTTACCTTGTTCCGTTCTTCCCGGCAAGGATGGGGACGGTAAGGATTCTCCCCTCTGTCAAGAGGGGAGAAAGTGATTTTTATCATCGGGAATCTATACTCTCTGTACACTATATTCATTTTTTGCCGGCATGACATGGGCAGTATCTGCCGCCATCCCTTCGGCTGCCGTGGAATCCGTCTTGAACCACGATACAAGATTCATCAATTCGCTGGATATCTCTGAAAGAGCGACTGTCGAGTTATTGATCTGAGAGACGGCATCTCGTGAAGTTCCAAATGCATTTGCTATATTTTCTATATTGGCGGATACCTCCTCGACTGCCGCAGACTGCTGTTCTGTTGCTGCAGCAATGGAACTGACCTGGTCAAGACAGAGGGTGGAGGCATTTACAATTTTTTCGAGGGATTCCTTTGCCTGCTCTGCCAGTTTTACTCCGTTTTCCGACTCTGCCTTGTTTTTCTCCATGCTCTGTACCGATTCTTCCGTGTCACTCTGTATTTCCTTGATCATGCCGGTTATCTCTTCTGTAGCATCAGAGGTTTTTTCCGCAAGCTTCCTTACCTCGTCTGCAACTACTGCAAAGCCTCTTCCCTGCTCTCCTGCTCTTGCAGCCTCTATTGCTGCATTCAGGGCAAGGAGATTGGTCTGGCTTGCAATATCATTAATTACATCCAGGATATCTCCAATTTTCTTACTGCTCTCGCCGAGTTTCCCTACAGTTTGCGAAGACTGTTGAACGGTTTCAGCTATGTTCAGTATGCTGAGTACGGTTTGCTCAACAACAGACTTGCCTTCTCTGGCAGTATCAACGGATTCCCTGGCAGAGCCTGAAGCGTCAGATGCATTCTTTGCAACTTCCATAATTGTTTGAGATACCTCCGTAGTTGCTGATGCAGACTGTTCCAGCTGATTGCTCTGCTCGTTTATTCCTGAGGTGATCTGTTCGGTTGTTGCCGACAGCTCTTCCGAACTGCTTGCCACTGTACTTACGACACCATTTATTTGGCCTACTATACCTCTTAGTTTGTCCAGCATATTTTTCATGGCGGATTGCAACTGGCCTGTTTCGTCACTGCTTTTAATTTTAAGGTCCATGCTCAAATTGCCGTTTGCCATTTCATTGGCCACATTCACTGTTTCACTCAGAGGCCGGGTAATACTGCGGGTGATGAGGACAGCAATCAACACACCCAGCATGGATATTATGCCTATTATGACAAGTACCGAATTGACGGCGGATTTGTAAAGCTTCGTTGCATTGTTGTAATGTGTTTCGGCGTTGTTAACACTATAGTCCATCAGTGTATTCAGATCATTACGGACCTTGCTGAACTCTTTTGTTGCTGTATTCCGGGCGAGACTTTCCGCCTCATCTTTTTTGCCGTCTGTGCTGAGAGGTAAAATTTCTTCTTCTACCTGTTTAAAATAAGACTGAAAGGAGGTCTCAAAGCTGTTGAGCAGATTTTTTTCTTCTGCTGACTGGAGGGTATTCCTGTATTGCCTGATAAGGTCTGTGATGCGATTGTTCTGCTTGTTTATTCCATCTGACAGGCGGGTCATGGAAACATCGGTTTTGGACATAACATGCTCCAGGGAGTCGTCCTGGATACGGTAAGCAGCAGACTTAACGTCAGCTAACGCTTTCAGGGTCAGTAAGTCTTGAGTATACATGTTTTCCATCTGCCCATTGACCAGTTTAATGAAATAGGAACCCATTACTCCCTGTACTGCTACCAATACAATGATTATAGCGAACCCAATTCCCAACCGTAACCCTATCTTCATATTCTTGAGCATTGTGCCCTCCCTATTACAGTTAGACTTGTTGAAACCATGCAATCGTGTTTCTTCATTTTGTTTCCTCCTGGTTCAGATCATAATTACATTTTCTTATCGGATATTTTCCGGTTATCTTTAACCTTTTCCCTGTTTTTTGTGTGTTTTTATCTCAGATGTCTCAGTCCCTGTTTAGCTATTTGTTTTAAAATCCGAAATCTTTTAATAATGAGTCTACGTCTTCCTGATTTGAAAGGGAGTCTTCAGACGCTGATTCAGTGGTACTGGGACCTTCAAGAAACTCTTCCTTCCTTTTGGGTTCAATCTTTCCACCGAAGACTTTCACCAGTTGCACAAGCTGTGTCTCGAGTTCGGCCACGAGAGTAATTACTTTTCTTATGATCTGCCCTGTAATATCCTGGAACTCCTGGGCAAGGAGGACCTCCATAAAATCACCGTTCATCTCTTCCAATGAATTTCTCAAAAACTTCAGCGCCTCTGTTTCTGCCCCTGATGACCCATTGGTCTCTTTCAGTTTTTCATCAATAATATCAAGCCTTTTTATAATGTCACTCTGCAGGACGAGGTTTTTCTCCATCAGACTTATGGTCTTTTCTGCCGCTTCCTCTGTCTTGGTAATAACCCAGTGGAGTTTATCTGCAGCGTCCGGCATTTCTTCAAGTGCCATATTTTTGAGTCTCGGGTCAATCATTGTTTTAAATTCGCTGAGGGCGTTATGCAGATTCCTTGTTATTTTCCCTATTTCAGTGAAAAGTTCTTTCTCTCCCATTGCAGATATATTCATGAGAATAGATTCAGCCTTTTTAAGGTCACCGTTCGACAGGGCATTAAGGAATTCCTGTACATCGGCCATGATCTGTTGGACCATGTTCCTCTCAAGACCTTTTGATTCAGCCCGATCTATGATCTCGTCTTTTATTTCCTTGATCAGGTAATCTCCTCCGATTCCGGAGACCTTTTTGGTTATGAGTACCTTGCCGTCCCCGGTCGCTTCCTGGTCTACTATCCGGTCTTCCAGGATCGTCATGTCGTCTACTGAGATGAGCTTTGAAAAGTCGATGAGCTGCAGCAGCTTATTGTCATTCATTGTGACAACTCCCCGGATGTAGTCACCTGATGTCTTCGACAGTATGTTTATACTTCTTTCCACGTTTTCATTCAGAATGTTTACTACTCCGGTGATACTGTCTACAAGTCCGCCAACGGTCAGCTTACCGATATTGACTACGACAATCTTCTGTTCCTGATTCCCATTGGATTCGGAAGAATCTGAAGAAAAAGACATCTTCTTTTTAAGGTCGATTACCGGGATAACCTTGCTCCTCATGTTGATGACCCCAAGGATGTATTTTGGGGATTCCGGGATTCTTGTGGTCTGCACGGGTTTTATTATTTCCTGGACGTTCAGTATAGGGATTGCGAATTCTTCATTTCCAAGCTTGAATCCGATGTGCTGTCCTGAGAACATAGAATCCTCCTGTTTTTTGTTGTTTTAATATTTAATATCAGAAGAGAAACAAGTATATTAATTTTATCGTCCGGAGATGATAAAACTTTAGCGGACTAACAAAGTCCCGACGGTATTGTATTCATTGTTTGCCTCTTCAGATCTTGGAGCGGGACTTTCCTGTATCTTTCTTCTTCCTCTAAAGTTTTTTTTAAAATGTCCGATAGAGCTATAAAGCGTAAGAGGCGGTGGTCCGGAAAGGAGGTGATGGGATTTTATAATTGACGATTGACGATTGTTGAATTTTTTGGATTTATTTTTTCAACCGAAAACCGACAATCTGAAATCGAAAATTGCAAGTGGGACCTGAGGCCGCAATTTTAAATGATAGCCGGATGCTGTCAAAAGCTTAAACAACTTTACACGGAGGTAAAAAATGGCATTAGTAATCAACACAAATGTAGCTTCTCTGATTGCACAGAGGAACCTTGCGGTAAACAATTCAGCGCTTAGCAAGTCCGTACAGAGGCTGTCTTCCGGTCTGAGAATTAACTCGGCAGCAGATGATGCAGCAGGTCTTGCCATTTCCGAGAAATTGACGGCGCAGACCAGGAGTATAGCTGTAGCTATCAGAAACTCTCAGGATGGTGTCAGCCTTTCCCAGGTTGCTGAAGGCGGACTGACGGAGATCGGTAGTATCCTTACAAGGATGAGAGAGTTGGCAGAGCAGTCTTCCAATGGTACACTCGATACCAGTGCAAGGTCTGCACTGGACAACGAATACTCACAATTGAAAAGTGAAATCGACAGGATATCCAATGTCACGGAGTTTAACGGCATCAAACTCCTCGATGGCACCCAGAGTGGAACCGGCGTAACCCTGCAGGTCGGCTTCCAGAACACCAGTAACGACAGAATCACATTCTTCTCGGGTGTTGGGGCTACAGATAGCTCTGGGCTCGGGATTACGGGGGCCGTTGGGACCATTTCAACAGCTGCCAACGCACAGTCGGCTCTGACACAGATTGACAGTGCTATATCCACTGTAGCGCTAAGAAGGGGTACCCTCGGAGCAATCCAGAACAGGCTTGACTCGACTGTATCCAACCTGAGGGTATCTTCAGAGAATCTTACGGCAGCTAATTCACGTATAAGAGACGCTGATTTTGCCTATGAGACTGCACAGTTTACGAAGAATCAAATACTTGTCCAGGCTGCGACATCAATCCTGGCACAGGCTAACGTATTGCCGCAGAATGCCTTGCAGCTTTTGAGGTAACGTTTCTTGTTGTGGACGGTTTCTCTCTGAAACCGTCCACATCCACATTAAGGTAGAGGATGATGATTATCAATAACAACAATGAAATTATATTTCCGGCAAGTCAATCGGGGGATAGTAGTGACAAGTCAGCCGGGATGAAACTTAATTTACATAAAAATAAGGAAACTATCCCTGTCGGAAATGGTGACTCCGATAAACTGAAAGAGAAAGAAAAGGCCGAGGCCTTAATCGATAGATTTATGAACAGGGCAATCCGTCTGGAGGTCGATAATGAATTGCACCGCGTGATTATCAAGCTTATTGATAAGAAGAGCGGAGAGATTATACGACAGATACCCCCTGAGGAGCTCATTGAGCTTGCTAAAAAGATGAGAAGTGGAGAGGGTATATTCCTTGATAAGGAGGTGTAGTAATGTCTGTTATAGCTTCAGTAGGCCTGTCTTCAGGAATAAATTATGATCAACTGATTACCAGCTTGTTAAATATACAAAAGCAACCCCTGTACAGACTTCAGAACAAGCAGGCCGGATACAACGATAAGATAAGTGTTTATAATGAACTCTCAGCAAAACTTTCAACATTCAAGGGCGCAGCCGATACCCTGAAGTCCGGAAGCGGCTTTTATGCCAAGACCTCATCCGTCAGTGATTCAACCGTGTTGGATGCTACTGTTAGTAACTCTGCAGCTACTGGAAACTATTCCTTGAGCATCACCACCCTGGCATCAGAGGAAAAGGAGGTGCACAGCGGTGTGGCATCATCCACAACGGTTGTAAACGACAGTGGTGCAGACCAGTCTTTTCAATATACCTATGCAGGAACACAGAGGACACTCACTGTTACGGATGGCACTACTCTGGAGGGACTTCGTGACCTCATTAATAATGATACCGGCAATCCTGGTATCACTGCCACGATTTTAAATGACGGTTCATCCTACCGGCTCGTGTTGAACGGGGATGATACAGGGAGCACAAACAATATCACCATTGATTCCGGTACAACTATAGACGGTGTTAATACCACTGTTGACCTTACAAGCACTGCCTTTACAGAGACCAAGACGGCCAGTGATGCGAGCTTTAGTGTAGACGGTGTTTCCATGACCAGGAGCTCAAATATTGTAACCGATGCCATGACCGGTGTTACTCTTACACTCAAGGATGCAGGTTCAGCCACACTCTCGGTAACTAATGATACGGATACCATAAGAGGGAATGTTCAATCCTTTGTGGATGCATATAATGATATCGTCTCTTATGTCTCAGCAAACTCAAACTATAATGCGACTACCCATGCAGGTGATCCACTCTTTGGAGAGTCAACCTCAAGGCACATTTTGAGTAGATTGAGTAATATCATCACAAGCAGGGTGTCAGGGCTTCCGGAAGACCTCAGGGCACTTTCTCAGATAGGCGTGTCCACGAATAGCGACGGTACTATTTCACTGGATACCGCTACGCTGGGCACCAAGTTATCTTCTGACCTTGGCGGTGTTGAAAACCTTTTTACCGACAGTACAAGTGGGATAGCCGTCCAGCTCTATAGTTACATTAATGATGCAACCGATTCAATCGATGGGGCCGTCACGATCAGGATAAATGGTCTTGGGTCACTTGTGGGAGATATTTCGGATGATATCACTGCCCTTGAGGCTAAATTGAGCAGGACGGAGGAGAGTCTGAGAAGACAATTTTCCGCTCTGGAGGCGCTCCTGTCGGGATTGACATCTCAGGGTGCTTTTTTAACTAATCTGACAAATGCGTGGAATAAATAAAAAAGAAAAAAGGAGGTAGTAATGCAACAGGCTTTAGAGTACAGAAAGACAGAGGTTAATACGTCGGATAATGTCAGGATTATCTCTCTTTTGTATGATGGTGGTATTAATTTCATCAAGATGGCGAGGAAGAGGTTGGAGGAAGGAGACATTGCGGGGAAAGGGCTTTTTGTCGGTAAGGCCACCGGAGTTGTGGCAGAGCTGTCAAGCTCGTTAAACATGGAGGCAGGTGGTGAGATAGCCGGAAACCTCAGGAGGCTGTATGATTATATCCTCGACAGGCTCCTTTATGCAAATCTGAAGAATGACCCCAGGGTATTTGAGGAGGCGGAAAAAGTTCTCGATATTCTTAGAAGTGCATGGAAGGAGATGGAGAATGGAAAGTCATGTGCAGCAGGGACGGTAAGTAATGTCGGTATGGAACTCAGGATATGAGTGAACTTATCCTGCACCTCTGCAAAGAGATTCTTGATCTGGCTGAAGCACAAAAGGAGGCTATCCTTGAGGAAAAGTTTGATGAATTGATTGAGTTGCAGGAGAAACGCCTGAGAATCATAGAGAAGATTCAAAAAATTGACAGTTCTGAGTCATCAGGTGGTCATTTTGACGTATCAGGGGAAAAGGATGACCTGGTAAAGGAAGAATTTTCCAGCAGGATGAACGTAACCGTCAAGAAAATCCTTTTAGTTGATAGAGAAACAAAGACCATTATTCACCGGGATATTGGCTCACTGGTGGGTAAAATGGAAACCGTTCAGAAGTTAAAGAAGGCCTTCTGCCAGGGGGCCGGCATTCGTCGGCCAGGAAGGAAACTGAATGTAAATGCCTGATAT
>CAZXDE010000031.1:4937-15872 GCA_964639515.1 uncultured Thermodesulfovibrio sp. | reverse complement strand
TCAAAACAACTCTTCATAAAGCTCAAAGTACCTTCTGGCCTGAACTTCCAGAGGATACTCTCTTTCAGCGTTATCGTGAGCGGCTTCTGCAAGTTTTTGCCAGTGTTGTTCATTACCCAGAATCCAGTTGATACCTCGGGATAGATCTTCCACATCTTTGTATTTTGCAAGATATCCATTTTTCTTATGGTCTATCATATCAGGCATACCACCAACATTAAAAGCAACAACCGGAGTTCCACACGCTAAAGACTCAATCACTGTATTGGGGAGATTATCTTCCAAGCTCGGTGCTACGAAAACATCAGCACAGCTGTAAAGAAGAGCAAGAGATACATCGTCTGAAAAACTTCCGGCATAATTGATTTCAAAAGGGAAAGGCTCATTATTTTTTGGATGGCTGGCTCCAAACACAAGAAGGTAGTAGTCCTCTGGATTAGCTATAATTTCATTTAAATAATTAATTGCTTTATGTAAAAAAGAGAAGCCTTTTCGCTTATCGCTTGTGGAACTCATTGCCCCAAAAAGGATTATTTTTTTATTCTCAGGCAGGTTAAGAATACTTCTTGCTGTCAACTTATTTATAGACTTGAATATATTTGTATTTAAACCATACGGGATTACTTCAACTCTTACGCCTGATAATAACGAGCTTCTTCTAGCACATTCGGCAAGCCACTTGCTAGGGGTTGCAATTGTCAAATTCAACCTGCTATATGCCCTCTCTTTTCTTGTCCAAATTCTTCTCGTTATGTCGCCATCCTTATCAGAGTTCAACTGTGGACAAGAACCACAAGAATTGACATATCTTTCACATTCTCCCGAATAATGACATCCACCGGTAAACGCCCACATATCATGAAGTGTCCAGACTATCGGTTTGCATAGTTTAGCAAGTCTTGAGATATTTCTTATAGAAAGAAAGCCTGCTGCCACCCAGTGGAGGTTTATAACCTCAGTTTGCCTGAGTAATGCATCTTTCGCTATATTCCGTCCTATATAGCCTGTATAAAACGGTGTTCCTTCCCAATTATAAAACTTCAGAGGGATTTCATTTATAAAAGGGAGAGCCCTGCTCCATATTTTGTTAATTTTTCCAACAAGGCCATGGACACTTGGATCATCACTTATTTTATCATCCACAAGCATCTTTGAATCAACACTGATTCTTTTAAGGCCCAAATGCAACCTGTAAGCTGCCCGGGCTGCTCCACCCTGGATGTCTGTTTTGTTAAGATGTAGCACTATCATGATAATAACCGAATTTGAGCAGTAGTATTTTTGATTAATCCTTTAGCAAAAGACAAAACTCTAAAGACAGGATAAATTGCTTTAGAAACGAAGGCTAATCTATATGCATTTTTGGATAGATGACTATTGATTTCTCGTACTTTTTTGTAAATATATCCATGCCCTCCTTTAGCTTTCTCTATATATGAAAAACCCAATGAAGGAATTATCCATCTATGCATAGTATATCTAAAGTGGAAATTTTCGGGGAGATGACATTTGATACAAGGGGTAAAATTCCAAGCAGCCACTATCATTCCACCAGTTGCAAGATGCCTGTTAATGTTAATTATGAATAATATAGGGTCATCTATATGTTCGATTACATCCGTGGTAAATATATAGTCGTATTTTTTGTTCTTTAATTTATCTAAAATTTTGATATTGTCAAAAACTCTTATGTTATCGTAGGCAAAGTTTGAAGCATGTGGTTCATATATATCTATATCCGATTCCGGACAATGAAGAGCTATCTGTTTAGCAAGGGCACCAAGACCACCACCGTAATCGAGGACTTTAGGACTATCTCCTTCCACATATTGAGCCATGCCCTTTCTATGCTGCATTGACACAGTATCCGCTTCTATCCATAAACCGTTTAAGAGCCACACCGGATGAGAATAATACTCACTAAATCTTTCTTCATCATAACTTTTATTATTCAACCCCATATCATCCCAAACTTGGTCCATTATAGACCATATTTCTTCCAATTGAGGAGATTTGTCAAAGTAAGGCTCCAAGTATTTCTCTAAATCTTTCCACCCTGGAGAGCTCCGAAGAACTACTAAAATTTCATCCCAGGTTAGCACTAAAAAGTCTCCTTTGAAAAATCCGATACACTTAGCCTCTCAATATTCTTCTTTCTAATAAGTTCTCTACGTTATTACTTTTGCTTGTATATTGGTGAACAATGTCCTTGCTTTAGATTTAGCACGGGCCATCAAGTTAGGAGGACCAAAATGGTTCTTTTGAGTAAAATCATCCGCCAGGGTATCACGAATCATGTACGGAGGATGTTGCAAGGGGAATGTCATTACATCAACAGGAATATTGGCAAGACTGCTTTTACTCTTTGTATGAGTAGCTTCCTCACCAAAACCAATGTTTAAAACAAGGTTAACATTGGGAAGAATACTAAACCCGCCTTGAATCCAGCAGGCAAAGGTCCAACGATAAGCCCATGAATTTATCCTGTTTTTATAAGTTATCTCGAAGATATTCTTCCAGTATTTTACAGCCTCAGGATTGCAGAGAATGTCCTTAAGCCAGTTGCCTTCCCGGATTTCCGGCCAAAGACTCATGGTAATATCATAATGTCTCCAAGCCCGGCTCCAAGACGCCCAACCCCAGCAATGATTATAACGCGAAAAATAGTAGCTGTATTCAGTCCGTTTACGTCCAAACTGAAAATTGTCTCCGGAAATTACCATGATACGCTCATCATCACAATATTTCTCCAGTAATTCTTCGCAAAATCGGAAAAAAGTGGGATGAGGTAAACAATCATCTTCCAGTATTATGGCCTCCTTTACATTCTCAAAGACCCAATCCAGTCCGGACGACACACGGTGCTTACAGCCCAAATTCACATCAGAGTAATTCTTCAGGACCTCACATTCCCAGTCCACTCGCTCTATGATGGCCCTGACAGCTTCACACTGCCTTGCTTCATCAGGCCGATCTGGTCGGGAACCGTCTGCTACAACAAGCAACACAGGAGGTTTAGCCTTCCGAATTTCCTCAAAAACACGTTCTGTTGTATCGGGACGATTGAAAACAAGAAAGGTAACCGGGGTTTTTAACTGCCAGTCAGACATTCAGTACCTTCTTAAAATAAGTAATGGTTCATATCATCTGCAAAGAATGAGTGGTTCTCCAAAGATTTTTATGGCTTTTGTGCTTCCATATATAATGATTCCCAGCTTCTATCCTCACTATCCTTGATAATTCTTTTATCAGCACCTTCTATAAAGTTAACTTCTCTAACATTAACAAACCCCGCTTCATCTAAAAACCTTCCAAGCAGCGCACTATCCCACACAGAAAAATGACCATGGTTTTGAGTAAGAGACCATATAGCTTCAGCACCTGTCGGCCATCTCTTAAATGTTTCGTGAGATTTTTTTCCACAATAATAATCTATATATTTTCTAAGATCCGGCACGGAAAGTCTTGCCCAGCATCCTGGTTTTAACGTTCTTAGTATTTCTTTTAAAAGATTCCGTCCTTGCTGAGGAGATAAATGTTCTAAAGTGTGTTCAGTGAAAACCCCATCCCAGTAATTATCCTTGCAATTTAGTGTAAATCTTAAATCCAACATCCAGTCAGGTTTTTTAGGGTGTTTTTTCCAAAACTTAATACCCTGAAAAAAATCAGCATTTACCCAACCATCGAAAAATCTATTTCCACAACCAAGATGTAAAAATCCATACTTACTGTTACAAACAGGAGGTTTTTTATTCAGAAATAAACGTCCATAAAAACTAATACATTCAAATTTAATTAATCCACTTAATGAAACTCTATATTTTGCTGAATAAATAGAATAATCCTGAATAGTTGATTTACAATACATTTCCCCTCCCTTCATCCTGATAACTCTTGACTGCTGAATTCAACAATACTTACGAAATTAGTGTTATCCGGGGTTTATTGCTTGAATGACCCCGCGTAGTTTTTACCCCAAAAAACCACATATCTTATTGGTGCAATAAAAGCCTTGCTTTGCATAAGAGCAGTTTCAAAAAGCCGCGGATAAACGAATGATGAAAAATAGCCTGAAACAGCATAGGAAACTACCGTAGCAATTGCTGCACCTACACCTTCATATTGAGGTATTAAAATGAAGTTCAGACCAACATTAACAATTGCTCCAAGGGCTGTGGTAAAAAACGAAAACTTGATCAATCCTTCATTTATCAGATACTGCCCCCTTGCAACCCCAACAAAAACAAACAAACATGCCCAGATATGAATGGAAAATATAGTTTCTGCTCCTGCATAAGCATCACCGTAAAGTGTACGTATAATAGCGGGAGCTAAAAAAAAAACGGAATAGAGAGCCCGTATGCAAGGGTAGCGTTTAAATCATAAAACTTCTGCATGCGCTTTTTATAGATTTGCTCATCAAGTTGTTTGCTTTTTACAATTGAAGGAAAGACCGACGATGCAATAGCCATAGGTATAAAATACCAGATTTCAGACAGGCGAACTGCTGCAGCATAGGTTCCCACTGCTTTTTTGCCAATCATCTCTCCCAGCATAATCTGATCTATTTTTAAATAAACTGAAATGGCCAATCCTGCAAAGATCAGCGGCCATGACTCCCTAACAAGGCTTACTGCCACTGAATATGCCGGTCGCCATCGGGTTAAGCTCTTCCCCTTCTTTTTGAAGAAAAAAAGCAGCCCGATCGCCGACAGGATGAGGTAAGCTAAATTGACGATAACAAAGGCAAGGAGCGATGCACGCTTAAGGATCAGGACAACCTTGGCAACAGAGGCAAGGATAAAAGAGGAGTTTTGGGAGAAGACGGTATATTTGGAAGCAACCCGTGATCTGAACCACAGGTCAATTGTGTTAAAAGACTGCACGATCAGGCCAAGCCCAAGAACGGCAATGACTATGCGTGTAAGGGTATCATCGGGCTTCAACAGAGCAGAGACGGTAACCACAACGGCAAATGCAAAAAACCCGCCGGTCAGTTTAAGAAGGAAGGCACTCCCCAGGATTTCGTTCTGACGTTCCGGGTGTTTAACAAGCTCCCTGACTACTATGTTGTCCAGCCCTAATGTAGACAGGACTGAAAATAGTCCCACAAAGGCTATGGCGTAATTTAGAATCCCATACTGCTCAGGACCAAGGTAACGGGCTACCCACACGCCGACAAACAGTCCCACACCCATACGAAAGATCCTGTCGGCAAAGAGCCAACCGGCATTGGTAATAACTTTTTGCAGGTTGAGCCGCTTGTCTAACCTTGTGCGAATAAAGGCCGGGAGGAATTTAATCCATGTCTGATTCATATTTAAGGTTAAATTGCTTGCAGGCTATCCAGCTGGAGAAAAAAAGGACAGGCTACCGCCGTTCCTACGCCAAGGGTAGGACTGAAAGTGGTGGATTGTGTGGCTCCTTTCAGAGCTGGAACCGTTTATAGGCATGATCGAGAATCCTGACCTGTAATACTTGACTTACAGGAGTTACTCAATTTGGTTGTGGTCAGGGAGGGTACGTCTTGAACCCTTTATGTTCAGATTATGTTCAGATTAAATTATAAAACTTGTCTCTTTATGGTGTCAAGGTAAGTTTTAGGATTGACAAGCCGGGGCTCTAATCTTTAGAATACAAATGTAACGCTAAAAGAGATGGGGAGTCGTCTAATGGCAGGACAGCAGACTCTGGCTCTGCTTGTAGGGGTTCGAATCCTCTCTCCCCAGCCATTTGGATTGACTATTGACTATTTTCTATTGACGATCTTAAGAAAAATCGAAAATCTTCAATCTGAAATAGACAATATAAAATATAATTTGGTCCCATCGTCTAGTGGTCCAGGACGCCGGCCTCTCACGCCGGTAACACGGGTTCGACTCCCGTTGGGACTACCAAAATTTCTTTAAAGAAAGTTAGGGAGTTCAGGAGTGGTGGAGTAAATAGCTTCACGATAAGAAACAGAAAGAAACCTTTTAATTCTTTTAAATCGTGAGGCAAAAGAAGTTTTTGAGCTTCACGATACCTTCAAGATAGCCTCAAGATAAGAAAGAGAAAGAAAATATTTTAGCTTCATAAATCGTGAGTGATCTCGAAGAAATCGAGAGGCAAAAAAAGATTTTGTAGTTTCACGATAAATTCGGTTTGATTTGTGTCAATTCGCGGCCAAAGAGTTAGAGCAGTCTCTTCAGTTCCTTAATCAGCAAGGCGTTATCCCTGTGGGTCTTGACTGCAATACGGATGAATCCCTTCTCAAGTCCCCTGAAGTTACTGCAATCCCTTACGAGTATCCCCTTTTTGCGAAGAGACACGGCAATCTCTTCAGCCCTTTGATATTTCAGTAGATAGAAGTTTATCCTGGAAGGATAAAAATGGATTCCGGCCCCTTTTAGTCCTTTCTCTATAAAATCCTTTTCTTTTCTGATATATTCAAAAGTGGTCTCTTTATAAACCCTGTCTTTCAGTGCTATAACGCCGGCCCTCTGGGCAAGGCTGTTGACGGTCCATGGTTCCTTCAGGGCCTTGAGCCTTTCGGCTGTTTCAGCCGCTAAGATGCCGAACCCGAGGCGTAAGCCGCTCAGGGCATAGAACTTTGTCATTGACCTGAGAACTATGAGGTAGGGGTTTTCAGGAACCGCTGAGACAACGCTCTCCTGTGGTATGAAGTCAATGAATGCCTCGTCAACAACAAGAAAACACTGCAGTTCTCTTGCTGCAGAGGCGATCCTTTTAATATCCGTCTGGGGAAGCAGTTGTGCGGGAGGGTTGTTGGGGTTACAGAGAAAGGCCATCTGACACCCCTGCATGGACTCTATAAAACTCTCTGGATCAATTCCGAAATTTGCTTCTTCCCTGAGTGGCAAAAATCTGATTGTCCTGTCTCCGGTATCACCTGAGGTGATAACCGCCCTTTCATACTCTGAGAAGGTGGGGGCAGTGATTAACACCCTCTGTGGTCTGAGCCCCCTTACAATGAGATAGATGAGTTCCGTGCTTCCATTACCGCAGACTATATTGTTGTCCGGTATGCCGAGGTGTCTTGAGAGATGCTGTCTGAGGCGGTGACAGTCCGGGTCCGGGTAGTTGGTGAGGTATTTCAGGTCTTTTCTCAGCCCTGCCTTTATCTTTTTTGACACCCCTAACGGATTAATAGAGGCACTGAAATCAATTACCTTTCTCTCCGGTATTTTTAAAGTCTCGGAAAGACGATATATATTTCCACCATGAGTTGTCATAAAGCCTATAATAATACCATTTATTGAGGCCTTGTTTCATCTGTATATGCCGGATATGCCGGGATTTGCTGAAGAAAAAAAACCGCAATGCCGGATTGCAGACATTGCGGTTTTTTATGTCATCCTCATTCGGCTTTAGTCGGCTAACTTTATATCCTTCAGCTTCTCATCGTTTATTTTCACGGTAAATGACTTTTTCAGTTTCTTAATGTAATTGTCAAAAGCCGCCCGCCGTTTTTCCGTAAGCAGTTTTTTTGACAAACTCTCTTTTGCCTTGTCATACGCAACCTTTTGTCCCTTTTTCAGGTCAGTCAGTTTGATAATATGATAACCGAACTGGGTTTTTACCGGTCCACTTATCTCGCCTTTTTTCATTGAGAAGGCGGCCTTCTCGAATGCAGGAACCATCTGTCCTCTTCCGAAAAATCCAAGGTCGCCACCCTTGGCTGCCGAGCCCTTGTCTATAGAGTTTTTTTCAGCGAGGGTAGCGAAGTTCGCTCCTGCCTTCAGCTTCTTCAACAGGCTCTCAGCCTCTTTCTTTGTTTTTACAAGTATATGACTTGCCCTTACGCGATTTTTGGAGAACTCATCAGGATGAGTATCATAATACTTCTTTATTTCCTTGTCCGTTACCCCCACTTTCTGTTCAATCTCTTTTGTAAGGAGCATGCTTATCAGGCTTAATTTCTGAAACTCCTTAAGCTTTTCCTTATATTCCGGCGACTTGTCAAGTCCCTGCTTTTTGGCCTCAAGATAGATGAGTTCTTTCTTTACGAGTTCATCGGTAAGTTTCTTCCTCCCTTCGGGGTTGTTGTAGATTTTCTTCATGAAGTCAGGCAGGGCTTCAAACTGTTTTTTAAGGTCTTTTTGCGTAATGTAAGTGCCGTCTACTTTTGCAATATAGTCTGAGGGCGCTTTGGTGGCAACAGGTGCTTTTGAGCATCCGGCAATAACTAACAGGACTAAGAAAAACTTGGCTAATGTCTTCATCTTGCCTCCGATTTGTTTTCTGGTTAATTTTGCTCTATAGCATAACATAACCTTTGCGGCAAAAAATATAAAGCCGGATATCCGGATATTATAGATTAATAAGGTTGTTGGAAGCGATAGGATAGACTCTTCCTTTCCATGATTGGGGCTTTTTATCGCTGGCTTCGGCCATACCCTCAAATTGACAAAAGAGATATACTTGAATTATATTTAAATTCTTTTGGTGACCTCATGTATTTTCAGGAAATAATAATGAACTTAAACAAATACTGGGCTGACAGGGGGTGTCTCCTGCTTCAGCCTTATGATGTGGAGGTGGGGGCAGGGACCTTTCATCCCGCAACGTTTCTGCGTGTCCTGGGCCCGGAGCCGTGGAGGGTTGCCTATGTTGAGCCCTCACGCAGGCCCACGGATGGGCGTTATGGCGAAAACCCCAACAGGCTGCAACACTACTACCAGTATCAGGTCATATTAAAGCCGTCTCCGCTTGACAGCCAGGATATATATCTTGAGAGCCTCAGGGCCCTGGGGCTTGATCCCGTGAAACACGACATCCGGTTTGTTGAAGACGATTGGGAGTCTCCCACACTCGGGGCATGGGGACTTGGTTGGGAGGTATGGCTTGACGGAATGGAGATTACGCAGTTTACATATTTTCAGCAGGTTGGCGGTATTGACTTAAGGCCGGTCTCTGTAGAGATTACCTATGGGATCGAGAGGATTGCCATGTATATTCAGGGGGTTGACAGTGTTTTTGATATTCAATGGGCTGAGGGGATAAAGTACGGTGAGCTTCATCATCAGGAAGAGGTGGAGTTTTCGAAGTTTAATTTTGATTATGCGGATATAGACCTTCTGAGAAGGCTCTTTGATGATTATGAGAGGGAGTCAAAGAGGTTGATCGATTATGGCCTTGTCCTTCCGTCGTACGAATTCTGTCTGAAATGTTCCCATGTCTTCAACCTCCTTGATGCAAGGGGGGCCTTTTCAGTGACTGAGAGGACGGGGTATATGGCAAGGGTCAGGGGACTGGCGAAGGTTGTTGCCGAGTCATATTTCAGGCAGCGTGAGGAGATGGGGTTCCCTCTCCGGCAATTGAAGATTGAGGACAGGGAATTGAAGATTGAACAAAAAGAACAATTATCAATTAGCAATCATCAATCGTCGATCACCAATCATCAGTCCCTTGTCTTTGAGATAGGGGCTGAGGAAATCCCGGCGAGGTTTTTACCCGGCATGATCGCTCAACTGAAAAACCTTTGCGAGGAGGTTTTAAACGGGCTCTCCATTGAATTCAGCGATATTCATGTTTATGGCACCCCAAGGAGGTTGAGCCTGATACTGAGGGGATTACCTCAGAGGCAGTCCACTGTCAGGAAGGTTGTCTTTGGACCACCCAGGAATATCACTTTTGATGAAAAAGGGGCACCGACCAGGGCTGCCATTGGCTTTGCATCCTCCCAGGGAGTTGATGTGGAAAGCCTGAAGATTGAGAAAAAAGGAAAAGGTGAATATGCCGTTGCGGTAATTGAGAAAGAGGGGAGACCTGTCAGGGACCTCCTTCCCGAGATACTTAGAAAGATAACCCTTTCCCTGCACTTTCCGAAATCGATGCGGTGGGGGGACGGCAGTTTCAGGTTTGTAAGGCCGGTACACTGGATACTTGCCGTTATGGACGGAGATGTTATTGATCTTGAGATAGACGGACTGCGGAGCGGCAACAGGACATGTGGGCACAGGTTCCTCAGTCCGGATTCCATAGAGATTCACAATGCAGATGAATACATGGGTCTCCTTGAAGAGGGTTTTGTAGTTCTTGACCAGGAACGGAGGAGAGAAGAGATTCGGGAGTCGGTAAACAGGCTTTCAGAGACAGCCGGCGGCAGGGCGGTTGAGGATGAGGCGCTGCTTGAGACCGTTACCTTCCTTGTGGAATATCCGAATGCCGTTCCATGTCACTTTTCCGAGGAGTATCTGAGGCTTCCAAAAGAGCTTTTAATTACGGTTATGAGAGACCATCAAAAATATTTTGCCATACAGCGTGGCGATGGAACCTTGTTGAACCGGTTTGTGGTTGTCAGTAACACAGGGCAGGAAAATGAAGGGGCTGTCCGGAGCGGTGCAGAGAGGGTTATAAGGGCAAGGTTTGAGGATGCAGGGTTTTATTATGAAGATGACCTGAAGAGGCCGCTCAGCGATAGGCTGGAAGAATTAAAGCGAGTTACCTTCCAGGAAAAACTCGGCAGCCTGTACGACAAGGTGCAGAGGGTTTACGGGGTGGCAAGTGAGCTCTCAGTGCTTGTGCCGCATGCATCAGAGAAGATAAAGAGGGCTGCACTGCTTTCAAAGTCGGATTTAATAACCGGAGTGGTAAGGGAATTTCCGGAACTCCAGGGCCTCATGGGGAAATACTATGCATTGCACCGGGAAGAAGATGCAGAGGTTGCAGAGGCAATTTATGAGCAGTACCTTCCGACTCACGCTGGAGGAGACCTTCCTTCCACTGATACAGGTGCCATTCTCAGTATTGCCGACCGTATTGATAACGTTGTGTCATTTTTCTCTATCGGTCTGAAGCCAAGCGGTTCCGAGGACCCGTTTGCCCTGCGCAGGCAGGCACTTGGCATTATCTCTCTTTTGATAAACAGGGGGTTTGCCATAAGCCTTGAAGGGCTGCTGCAGATAGTGCTTAAGGAACCCGGGAAGACGG
>CAZXDE010000031.1:0-4837 GCA_964639515.1 uncultured Thermodesulfovibrio sp. | reverse complement strand
AGAGGGTTACTCCTACGATACAGTGCAGGCAGTAATGGAAAAATCAAAAACCCTTCCCCTTGTCAGGGTGAAGGAGATAATGGATGCCGTGGAGTCGTTTAAAAGGGAACCGGTTTATAATGAGACGCTGATTGCACTTAAAAGGGTTTTTAATATATTGAAAGGTCTCGGGGAACCCCTTGCAGGTGAGGTCGATGAAAGTCTCTTTATGCACGAAGAGGAAAAGATGCTCTATCAGAGGGCCAGGGAGATAGCCGATGAGGTAAAGGGGAGCATCAAAAGATTTGACTATCTTAAGGCCTTGTTGTTAATAAGCGGGCTCAGAGGGCCGATAAATGATTTCTTTGACAATGTCCTTGTGATGGACAAGGATGAGCGTGTAAGACTGAACCGACTCTGCCTCCTTGCAATGATAAACCGTATAGCTTCCGGGTTTATGGATATTTCTAAATTGCAGGAACTGTGATCACAATTCCTGCAGTAACCCGGGGGAAGGGGTTTTGTTTAACCTCTGAATTTTAATTATTCGCAGTCCGTGCAGGTTGACAAAGAACAAAAACCTGTGCTATGAAAAAACAATCGCTTAGCCTGTCTTACAGGTAAAGAATAAACTTGAAGGAGGCAGCAAATGAACTTTCCGGATGATCTCAAATACCATAGGGAGCATACTTGGGTCAAAGTTGCCGGCAAGAAGGCGACTGTCGGGATAACGGATTACGCACAGGATGCCCTTGGAGATATTGTTTATATCGACCTTCCCGAAATTGATGCAGAGATAACAAAGGACTCGGAGTTTTCAGAGATCGAGTCTACCAAGGCAACTTCCTCGGTAATAGCCCCTGTGTCGGGAACTGTAATTGAAGTGAATGAGGACCTTGAGGAGTCACCCGAGATAATTAACGAAGACCCCTATGGCAAGGGCTGGATTGCTGTGGTTGAGTTAACTGATCCCTCTGAGCTTGATGATCTCCTTGACGGAGCTGATTATGAGAGATACATTGAAGAGGAGGCGAAATGAGGCTTTTAGTCATTGGAGCAGGCCCCGGAGGCTATGTTGCAGCTCTAAAGGCAGCTCAACTTGGTGCAGAGGTTACGGTTGTGGAGGATACGGAGGTTGGCGGCACGTGCCTGAACAGGGGATGCATACCTACAAAGGCGCTGGTGGCATCGGCCGAAGCAATACACAAGGCAAGGAATCTTAAAGACTTCGGGGTGGACGTCTCGGGAGAGATTGTTCCCAATCTTTCCCGAATCATGGAGAGGAAAAACAAGGTTGTTTCAACCCAGGTGAAGGGCATACGGTCACTCTTTAAGAGTTGGGGTGTAACCCTGATAGAGGGAAAGGGGATGCTCCTTACACCGGGGAAAGTGGAGATAGAGAAGAAGGACGGCTCTGTGGAGATTGTTGAGGCAGACAAGATTGTCATAGCTACGGGTTCAAAACCTGCCCGGATACCCATATTCCCTTTTGACGGAGAACATATCCTTTCAAGTGATGATGCACTGAACATAAAATCCATACCAAAGAGCCTGATAATTGTGGGAGCCGGGGTTATAGGTTGTGAGTTTGCCTGTATATTCAGGGAGCTTGGTACTGAGGTCACGATGGTGGAGATGATGCCCGGGGCAATTTCCACTGAGGATCCTGAAATATCCAGGTTGCTGGAGAAAGAACTGAAGAAAAAAAAGATAAAACTCCTGACCGAAGTGAAGGTGGAAAGGGTTGAGGGGCAGCATGACGGTATTCACGTCGGCCTTGCCGGTGGCAGGGAACTCGTGGCCGAAAAACTGCTTGTATCGATCGGGAGGTCTCTCAATACGGAAGGTATAGGACTTGAAGCAATAGGCATCAAAAAGGGAAGCAGGGGAGAGATAGAGGTCAATGAGCATATGGAGACGAACATTGAGGGTATATATGCCATAGGAGATGTCACTGGAGGAATCCTTCTTGCCCATGTGGCATCAAAGGAAGGGACCGTTGCGGCGTATAATGCCTGCGGGATAGAGAAGAAGATTGATTACTCCGTAGTCCCTGCAGCTATATTTACATCACCGGAGATTGCATCCGTCGGGCTCAGAGAGGACCAGGCATCGGAGAAGGGGATAGATTACATTACAGGTCACTTTCAGTTCAGGGCACTTGGGAAGGCCCATGCCATGGGAGAGATATCCGGGTTTGTAAAGGTTGTTGCAGATAAGGATACAGACAGACTGCTTGGAGTCCATATCATCGGGCCCCATGCCTCCGACCTTATCCATGAAGCGGCAGTTGCCATAAAGGCGGGACTGAAGGTCAGGGATATAGCAGATACAATACACGCCCATCCTACCCTGTCGGAAGGGCTTATGGAGGCCGCTGAAGATGTCCATGGAGAAGCCATACATGTTCCCAAGCCTAAATAGGGTAGCGGATGAGGATAGAAGAGACTAAATCGTCTGATTGGTTTGCTGAGGTCAGGGAAAAAGAGAAGGTACTTTTCTCTGAGGTTAACCTTCTTCTGCGTGCCCTTGACAGGGCATTTAATCCGGAGAATTTGCCGGTTAGCGAACAGAGCTACGGTGCACGAAACTTTTTCCCCGAACTGACATCTGTGAGAGATGTTATTTTGAGGGTGTTGGGAATCCTCGAGGTTATTATACCTGAAAGTAAAAAGAACGCCTTCTGGTTTCAGAAGTTTGCTGAACAGAAGTTCCTCTCCGATCGCAAAAGGGACTTTTTAAGGGAAAGCCTCAACAAGCAGGACAAGCCCGAAAAATCCCTGTTCCTCCTTTATGACTCTTTTATTAATCTGAAAGTAATTATAACCGACCTCCTGAAGAGCAACACTGTTTCCTATACGGGATATAAGAACTTTGGAGACATACTCGGCAGAGAGATCAGGGAGAACCGTATATTCGACCCCTTCAGAAAGGGATTTGATCATGAATTTGACAGTATTGATAACCCCCGGATAAAGGATATCGTTAAATCTTTTAAGGACAGAGGTTATAAACGAGAGATATCCGGGGTCTTTATCTATCTTTTCAGGTTCCTTCGTTATCTGGGACATATTGAGCTATCCTCACATCGTTCAATTTCCCTGAACTGTGCATTCCTGATACTCGTCCTCCTGAGGTCGGAGATCAGGAGTTTTGTGAGCTATCTCGACGACATGATGCAGGATGTGGATGATAAGGTGCTGAGGGATGTCATGCAATCAATAGCCTTTCAGTTTTCCATGGAGTCAAAAAGGGTCTATGCACAGGAACTCAAGGATGTGTTGTCGAGAAATGATTCAAGTCAGGTGAGGGGAAGGATGGAGAATTGTCATGGAATATTTCGCAATCTAACCGAGCAATGTATAGTTCAACTTGCCCAGCACTTTTCTCCTGATATCAGGGGAGAAGAGATATTTCCGAGTTTTGAGACAAGAGTTGAGCAGTCCCTGAGGTTAAGGGATGATATTTATATACTATGCAGGTTTTTCGAGATTTTTGAAGGCAGCGTTAAAGATAGCGTAAAGAGAAAGAAGGTCCTTGAATCACTGAGGGATTATATGCTCTATTTTGAGAGTCTCAGCTTCAGACTCCTGAGATATGATGACTATGAGGAATTTCATAGATTCTTTAATGAGTTTATGTCGATAACCCCGGATATGTTTGATACTTACGGGGCCCGCAGGATGTTTGAGAAGGCTCACAAGTTCAGGGTCTATCTTGAGACGACCCTGAGGCTTATATCCCAGAGGTCTGAATTGAGAGATAAACCCGTTAACGAGGATAAGGTGCAGAAGGTAATGCGGCAGTATCTGCCCGGTTGAGCTTTTCTGTCCTGGAGTAATTGAATCAAGTTATGGTTGGAAAATTAAATAACGGAGGTCAAGATGGGAGAAATCATTGATATTCATGCAAGAGAGATACTGGATTCAAGGGGAACCCCGACCATTGAGGTCGAGGTGGTGCTTGCCTCTGGTGCCCTTGGCGTGGCTGCAGTCCCTTCCGGTGCATCAACAGGCGAAAGGGAGGCCCTGGAGTTGCGGGATGGTGACGGCAGTCGTTACCACGGCAAGGGTGTGACCGTGGCTGTAAATAATGTGATTGAAGAGATAGCTCCGAGGATTATCGGTCTTGATTCCGAGGATCAGGTCTACATTGACGGCCTGCTCATTGAGCTTGACGGAACCGGGAACAAGAGCCGGCTTGGTGCAAATGCCATGCTTGGTGTCTCCCTTGCGGTATGTAAGGCCTCGGCAGAGGAGCTCGGCCTTTCCCTGTATAAATACATGGGCGGATGCAATGCCAAGGAACTTCCGGTTCCGATGATGAATATCATGAATGGCGGGGCACATGCGGATAATAATATCGACATACAGGAATTTATGATAATGCCCGCCGGATGTGGCGATTTCTCTTCCGCCCTCAGGGCGGGCTCGGAGGTCTTCCATACATTAAAGCAGATACTCAGGGCAAAGGGGCTGAATACCGCGGTTGGTGATGAAGGCGGCTTTGCACCTGACCTTAAAACAAATGAAGAGGCCCTTGTTTTGATTATTGAGGCAATAGAGAAGGCGGGTTATACCCCGGGCAGGGATATTTATCTCGCCCTTGATGTTGCTGCATCGGAATTTCATGAAGACGGGAAATACAGATTTGAAGGTAAGAAGTGCTTATCCTCAGACATGGTGGATTATTATGAAGAAGTGATTCAGCGGTATCCTGTAATATCAATTGAGGACGGACTCGGAGAGAATGACTGGGATGGCTGGATTGAGATGACCAAAAGGCTTGGTAGTAAAGTGCAGCTTGTAGGTGATGATATATTTGTGACAAACACCGGGATTATTTCAAGGGGAATAAA
>CAZXDE010000030.1:0-15968 GCA_964639515.1 uncultured Thermodesulfovibrio sp. | reverse complement strand
AGTAATGGAGTAATGGAGTAATGACAATATTGCTTCTTTCCGATAAGTAAGGCTTTTTATTACTGGATTCGGGTTAGTAATTAATATTTATGGTTAATCTTAAGGCACTTTCAGAGGAGGAACTTACCGGGTTTCTCCTCTCACTTGACCTTCCCTCCTTCAGGGTGAAACAACTCCTTTACTGGATGTATGAGAAAAGGGCCCTCCATATACAGGACATAACGGAACTGTCAAAAGCGCTAAGGGAGAGGCTTTCAAAGATAGCCTATATCGGCAATCTCAAACTCCTTGAACGCAGGGTATCAATTGACGGGACCGAGAAATTCCTTTTCGGGCTTGATGATGGTGAATCCATTGAGGCTGTTTTAATACCTGATGGTGCGAGAGTTACACTGTGTGTCTCTTCCCAGATTGGCTGTGCAATGGGTTGCAGGTTCTGTCTCACCGGGAAGATGGGGTTTATCAGAAACCTTCAGGCCCATGAAATAGTGGATCAGGTGATAGCGGTACAGAGATTAATCGGACCACGGATGACGACGAATATTGTCTTTATGGGGATGGGAGAACCTATGAATAACCTTGATAACGTCTCTCAAGCCCTTAAGAGGATGAACAGTCTGTTAAAGATATCCAAAAGGAGGATTACGGTCTCGACCTCCGGTGTTGTTCCAGGAATAAAGAGATTGGCAGGTTTTACTCCGGCCGTTAACCTTGCCGTATCACTAAATGCCACAACTGATGAGGTGAGAGGGAATATAATGCCTGTTAACAGGCGCTATCCTGTCAGGACACTCCTGAGGGCATGCAGGGAGTATCCCCTTGAGCCTCGCAGGAGGATAACGTTCGAGTACATACTGTTTAAAGGCCTCAATGATTCCTCCGGTGATGCCGGCAGGCTTGTGCGTCTTCTCGGGGGCATTCCTTCAAAGATTAATCTCATTCCCTTTAACCCTTATGAAGGGGCCGAGTTCAGGAGGCCTCAGGAGGAAAGGGTGCAGTTCTTCAGGAGTCTGTTACAGGCGGGGGGCCTTACAGCGATAGTGAGGAAGAGTAAGGGCCGGGATATTCTGGCTGCCTGTGGTCAGTTAAGGGGATATCACATTGGCAGGGTCTCCTGCCAATGTGTTTGAAACTACCCTTTGTCAAGCTGCCGTGTTACCAGTTTAATCAGTTCCTGGGTCTGTATGGGTTTTGAAAGGTAGGCATCGGCACCTAAGTCCATTGCCTTTTTCCTATCCTCCTCAGCCCCCTCGGTAGTTATTATTATTATGGGTATATCCCTGAATTCCGAACTTCCCCTCACAAGACTTACCAGTTTCAGACCGTCCATTACAGGCATATTTATATCGGCAAGGATAATATCGGCCTTCTCCGAAGACAGCTTTTTAAGGGCGTCAACCCCGTCAGTGGCTTCTATAACCTTTGACTCCGGAATTCGGCGCATGGCGAAGCTTATAAGTTGTCTCATTGTTGGTGAATCCTCAACTACGAGGATAGTTGGCATGACCCCTCCCTTATTGCGTTGGTTTTCCATTTAAAAGTTCAAGGAAGTTCCGTATACCTGTGAACTCCCTTTTAGACCGGGAATATAACCGTGATGAAAATATGGCAGTGGCTGCATGGCCTGCCAGAAGATTGAACAGTTCGTAATCAACATTGGAGAAACCGGTCTTCTGGTTGAGGAAGGAATAAATTGCAATCACACCAATCACGTGCTCTTTGATCTTAAGTGGTATACAGACAACGGGTTTTGCGGGATACTCTGATTCCGTGTGAATCGGGTCGTCTGAAAAGTAGCTCTCCCCTTCCCTGACCACTTCTCCTATAGCTCCATTCCCTATCGGGATTACTGCAGTATTTTCCATGCCGATACCCTCTGAGGCAATTGATTCCAGTTTTTCGAGTTTCTTGTCGATTAACATTACAGAAAACTTTTTTGCACCTATCAGGTTAATTATGATTTCAAGGACTATCTTCAGGACCTCTGCATAATCGAGTGTTGAGTGGAGCTGGTAACTTGCTACATACATATTGGCGAGGTTGTTATTTTCTTCCGCTACAAGCACGTATTTCCGTGCAAAGTCCCTGTTCTCCGTCTCAACTTTTCTGAACCTTTCCTTCAGGGACTCTCTCTCATCTTCAAGCATTTTGATATGTTCTTCATAATTCCTTATCTTTGCCGCGTTGGAACCCTGTGCATGGGCTTCTTCAAGTTCTGCAATCCTGAACCGGAGGCGTTCGTTCTCCTTAAGGAGGTTTCTGGTAAATTCCTCCCCCTTTTTAAATATCTGTAAAAACTCGTCTGCCTTTTTCAGGATGCCGGGTTCCTTATCCTTATCCATCTTGATTTATTTTCCTTTCAACTGAGAAAATCACCTTTTTACATCTGGAGGGAGAGAGTTATTTTTCTTTCATTACAACCCTTACAAGTTCTGTGGAAACCTCCCTGAGGGGCAGTATCTTTTGTGCAGCGCCTGCTTTTATAACCTCCCGGGGCATGCCAAAGACAACGGCAGTCTCTTCAGACTCGGTAATAGTATAACCGCCCCGCCTGAAAATTTCCACCATTCCCCTTGTTCCGTCATTTCCCATGCCGGTGAGCACAACGCCAAGAGTCATGTCTTTAAATATCTCTGCAACCGATTCCATCATCAGGTTAATAGACGGTACATATCTGTCATTGTCTTCGGCATTTTTAAGCCTCGTATAAATCCTGTCACTCCCGGTCTTCAGCAGGAGGTGGCATCCCCCCGGGCATATAAGGGCCTTTCCAGGCTCAAGTGGTTCATCGTCCTCTGCCTCCTTAACCCTTATTGCCGAGAGTCTGTTCAGTCTTTCAGAGAATGAACCGGTGAATCCTCCGGGCATGTGCTGGCTTATTACTATCGGGGCCGGGAAATTTCCCGGCATTCCCGTCAGGATTAACTGAAGTGCCTGGGGCCCTCCGGTAGAGGCCCCTATGGCAACAATCCTGTCCGGAAGTTTACCGGAAAAAGCGGGAACCGTTTCCAATGGTTTTTTTACGGGTATGGACAGGAGGTTTCTCTTGAGCTTGCTCAGAGATGAGGCATCTATGTTCCGTATCTTTGCCAACAGGTCATTTTCAATATTATGAAGCTCAAACGATGCCCTTCTGGTTGGTTTGGCAATGAAGTCCACGGCACCCAGCTCCAGTGCCTTGAAGACGGTTTTGCTGTCTGAATGGGAACTTACCATTATTACAGGTGTGGGACTTTCTCTCATAAGCCATCTCAGGAAACTGAACCCGTCCATCTCCGGCATCTCAAGATCCAGAGTGATTATATCCGGCCTGTAACGGAGTGTTTTCCTTATGGCGTCTATTCCATCCACAGCAATTCCGATCACATCAACCATTGAGGCCTTCAGCAGCATGTTTTTGATTGTCTGCCTGCTGAAGGCGGAATCATCAACAACCAGGACTTTTATTTTTTCCGGCATGAGACCATCTTTCGTAATGAAGATTTCTGTGATGAAGATTCCGGTTTTTGGTACATAAGGTCATGCTTGAGATGTTTCAGGGCAAAAGCGGTTGACATGTTTATCAGGGACTCTGCATGTCCCAGGAGCAGGTAACCGCCATCAGGCAACACATTATAAAATCCCGCGACTACCTTTTTCCTTGACGGCATATCAAAATAGATCAGCGCATTTCTGCAAAAGACCACGTCTATCCTGCCTAAAGACCCCATCTTTACCGAGTCGAGCAGATTAAGATACCCGAAATTCAAGAGCTTTTTTACTTTATCGAGTATTTTAAAGGAACCGTTGGGCAGGGGATCAAAATATTTATTAACATAATATCTCTCTATGCACCTGAAAGAGTTCTGTCTGTAAATCCCTCTCCTTGCAGTCCGGAGCACCCTTCTGTTGATATCACTGCCAAGAATTTCAATGTCCCAGCCGTTGAAAAGATTACTCTCAAGTATCAGCATACCTATTGTATATGGTTCCTCACCTGTGGAACAGCCTGCCGACCAGATTCTTATCTTCCTGGTATTTCTGTTTTTTTGTCTTAATTCCGGCAGTATCTCCTCGCTGAAGGAGAGGAGCTGATTCTTTTCCCTGAAAAAATATGTTTCATTGACTGTGAGTATATCCATTATAGCGGCAAGTTCATCTTCACGGTTTCCGTCGTAAAGGAGATACCTGTAGTAGTCCCTGTAATTGTTTATATTGTTTATTCCGAGTCTGGCCGTGAGGCGTTTTTCGAGCAGATACCTGGCTCTGTCGTCAAAGTAGATTCCTGAATAGTCCCTGATGAAATCTCTAAGGAGTCTGAAAACATCGTCGGAGAGGGTAAAGGTCGCATCTTTTTCAAACACCTAAAGCCACCTCGATCGCCTTTCTGACAGTCGGGTCATCTTCAATATCATATATCCCTTCAAGCCGGACTCTTGATTGCTGAGTGCCTGTCTTTGACAGTACCTGAACGGCAGCATATCTTGTTGCCCAGTCCTCACTGAACAGATGAGGTTCAACCTCTTCTTCCACGTCGGGAAATGATGACATTGACAGGATTGCCGTTCTTCGAATCTCGCTATCGTCAGAAAGGAGTAACTTTATCAGGGACTCTCTTGCCTCTTTCCTGTCACTGAAGAGCGAGATTGACTCAATAGCCTGAGTTACAACAAAACCATTGCTGTCTTTTAATAACCCGATCAGCGTTCTCAGGGATAACTCATCTTTATATACGGAGAGTGCCCGGGCTGCCGAGGCCCTGACACCTTCGTCAGGGTCCTTTGTCATAACGATGATGGAGTCCTGGGCATCCATGCCACCGGGCAAAAAAGAGAGATTCTCTGTGGCAATAGCACGTATCTCTGCTGACTCATCAGTTAATGCCGTACGTAGATATCTCTTTGCATGTTCGCCTCCGATCATGGATATGGCCTTTACAGCAGCCTTCCTCACTTCTTCTGATTCGTCCTTCACTGCAAAACCGAGTGCCTCAATCGACTCCCCGGCATGGATATTACCGAGAATAAGAGCGGTGTTTTTCCTTGAGAGTACTTTCGGGGAACTTAGTTTATCGATCAGTTCGGTAATGGAAAGGAAGTTTTTCAGTTCGGTCAGTGCAGCAACTGCAGCCTCCTGTACATCGGGATAGGGATGTATGAGGAGAGGGAAGATTTCTTCTACGGCCTTCCTGTCTCCTATCCAGCCCAAACCCCTTGCAGCATGAGCAACCACATGACCGTCCTGATCCATCAGGAGCCATAAGAGTATGTCATAAAACGCAGGATTTTGAAGTTCGGAAATAACCTCAACTATTAATCTGCTCCTTTCAGGGATTTCCGTCTTTACTATGGGGATAAGGTAATCCGGGTCTTTCCTGCCGATAAAGACCAGAGAACGTTTAACCGCATCCCTGAAAAACTCGTCTTCGGAAAGCTCAAGTAGTGGTTTTATTGCACGATAGTCACATAGAAGACCGAGAAGGACAATTGCGGGGCCTTTGACATCCCTGTTCTGGTGGTTGATATATCTTAGAAGTATGTTAAAGGCATCATCACCAAGTATATTGTGAAGTTGTTTGGATATGAACTCCTCAGATGTCCCGTCCTGATAGAATTTCTCAATGGTCCTCAGTGCTTCTTCCACAATAGAACGTCTCCGGTCATTGAGAAAGGGGATGATTTCCTTCAGTGTTTCGGGTTCCGAGAACTCCGAGAGTGCCTTGAGTGCCGGTTCGGTAAGAAGGCTGTTTTTGAGGACCTTCAAGAGATAAGGTATGGCCGTTATGTCCCCTATCCGCCCAAGGGCATCCACTGCAGGATAAGCCGTCCAGGCCTCTCCGGTCTCTATGATTTCCACAAGGGAGTCTATAACAGAAGGTTCTTTAAGCCTTCCGAGGGACTCGACGGATGATGCCCTTACATTGATATCCTCATCCTTTATTGCCCTGAGCAGCAGGGGCAGGACCTCCTGTCCACCGATAAATCCCAGGACATCAATGATAAACTTTCTCACGTCGTGATTCCCGGATTCAAAGGCATCGATGAGTTGAGGAACGGCTTCTTTGCCGAGCCTTATAAGTGCCTCTATTGCAGTATTGCGTGCCCCGGCATTATCTTCAATATAGAGGAGACCGATAAGGTTTTTTATATAACTATCCGGGCTGAAATCTTCAAGCAGGACATTGAGGGCGGTTTTCCTTATTCTCCAGCTTTCATCCTTAAAGGAATCAAGGACGTAGTTCAGACCATCGGGTCTGTTCTTCATGGCGAGGATATTCTGTCGCCTTGATTCTATCTCCTTATTTTTTGTCTTTTTTGAGACTTCTCTTAACACTTTCCCTTCCATGAGGTTTCACCTCTTCATTTTTCAGTTTCCCCCTGGATATCTTCAACCTGATTTTCTCCTCGCTTGTGAGTATACGTTCAATATCGAGAATTATTATCACCCTGCTGTTGCTGTTGGAAGTTTTTGCCCCGGCATAGAAATCTTCCTGTCCGAGTCCTTTTATAAACTCCGCCCTGAACCCTTTAAAGATTTTCGGGGGGGGTGATATCTTTTCTTCGGATATTTCCGCTATATCCGTTACGTTATCCACAAGTAGACCAACCTTGTCCTCTTCAAGCCTGATAAGGACGACCCTCTGCTTGCCGGCTTTTTCCGTTATTCCAAACCTGATCCTCAGGTCAATGACGGGAATAATCTCTCCCCTTACACTTATCACTCCGGAGACGAAATCCGGGAGTTCCGGTATTTTGAATAACTTCTGAGGCTTGAGTATCTCGACAACCCACTGGATGTCTATGCCGAAGTTCTCGCCGGCAATATCAAAGATAGTATACTTCACAATGTGCCGGTCCTGAATATTTCCACTTCTTTTCTCAATACCTCCACCTCGTTATGCAGAGATGTAATGAAGAGCGAGACCTCTTTAACATTCCTCGTTGTTTCCTTCCCTATCACCATAACCTCTTCCATTGCCTCGATGATCCTCCTGTTGACTTTCTGCTGTTCAGCTGAGGCCCTTGCTATTTCAGCGGTCTTCCCGTTTGCGAGTTCGATATTGTCTGTAATAAATCCCGTACTCTCTGCCTGTTCATCCGTGGCATGTCTGGCAGCCGCCATTGACTCCTTGATTGAACTTATGCTTTCAAGGAGGGAGGCCGTGCCCCTTTCCTGTTGCTCTGTTGTCCTGTTTACATCCAGGATCATATCCTTGATATGTTCAATGGCATTGACGATAAGTTCGAGTCCCTTTGCCTGCTGCGCGGCGGCACGCTCAATGCTTGCTGCCATTTGTGTGGATTTTTGCGAGGCCTGCAGTATCTCTCTCAGCGTATCACCGGTCTTGAGTACCACATGGTTTCCCTCTTCAACCATCCTGACGGTCTCCATCGTGCTGTCCATGGCCTCTCTGATCTCTTTCTGCAGGGTTGAGACAATGGTTGCGATGTCCTGTGTAGATGCGGCGGTTTTTTCCGAGAGGTTCCTCATCTCATCGGCAACTATGGAGAAACTCCTTCCGTGTTCCCCGGCCTGAACAGCGAGTATCTGTGCATTCAGGCTGAGCATGCCTGTCTGTTCAGTCACATTCTTGATAACCGAGAGTATTTTTTCGATATCCCTTGACCTCCTTCCAAGCCTTTCAATTGTTTCTGTGAGGGAGTTGACGGAGGTTTCAATCCTTTCCATCCCCTCAATTGCATCAACAACGGATAACATGCCCTTTTCTGCAATAATGGTTGTTGTCCGGTTGCTCAGTTCTGCGGATTCCTTGATGGTCTCTTCTACTTCCTTGACGGATGCATTGATTTCCTCAATAGAGGTTGAAGCCTTGTGTACGGCAGAAGTAGCATTATCCGCCATTGATGCCACTTCCTGTGCCGACTGTGTCAGTCCTGCCACTGCGGAGTATGAATCACTGATATTTCTATTGAGATTGCCTATACTGGATGCTATTTCCTCTGATGCGGCCCTCATCTCAAGGAGTGCAGAGACATTGTCATTTGACAATGAGAGGAGTTTCTCCGTATTCGCTATAGTCTGTTCCTGGGACCCGGAGGCATTTTTTACAGCCCCTGATATCTCCTCCAGGAATCGCTGCCTATTACTTATGCCGTTTATTACGTTTTTGAATGTCAGGTTTAACTGGCTTATTGCTGCAGAGACGTTGCCTGTGATGCTTTTTAGTTTTCTTACCGTGATCAGGAGCCGTTCAATGAGGAAGTCAAGCCCCTTTGCTATGATTCCAATCTCATTGTCCTCTGCAATCTCTATCTTCTGCGTGAGATCCCCGAGGGTGACCTTCTCTATGTTTGTGCTTAAATTTTCTACCTGCGTTCCGATATGCCTTTGAAAAAAGAGATAGATCAGAAGGGTCAGGACAAGAAAGACGATACCCTGAAGTATCAGATTGGTGAGGATGAATGCCATATCTGCTTTTATCTTTTTATATTTTATCGTTACTTTTCCGACCTTTCTATTCCCTTCCATTATGGGGGTCTCCATGCTTTGTGAATCACTGTCTTCCGGTGCCCGGGATTTTCTGAGCAGGAGTTTGCTGTTTTTGGTTACCTCGATGGAGACTATGTTTTTATCCTTAATAGCCCCTTTTGTTATCTGTTCGAGATAGCTGTTATCCTGACTTGTGTTATCGGAGGCCGCAGCGTTTTCAATCAGGGTTGACAGCATGTATATTCTTTTTCTTAACCCATCCTCGATAGTGATATTATGCCTGGAGAAAGACCAGTACCAGATGAAGGACTGCCCTATAAGGAGTATTATAAGGACCCTGAGTATGAATGTTGTGGATAGTTTCTTTTTTATCTTCATGCGTATTCCTTCCTGATTGATTTCATGGTTTACAGACTGTGAAAGAATTTCCGTCTAAAAGGTATCTCATATCATCTTCAGTCTTGACATGACATCCCTTATCCAGGCGTAGTCATCATTATGTGCCTCAACAAAACCAGTATAGTGTTCATCAATGGATTTCAGTACCCTTATCCCTTCAGTGTCGGTATCCTTCAGGGCGAGGATAGCGGATTTTATCTCTTCTGCCCCTTCCTCGGGCATCTCCCTGGCAATACATATATTGAACTCGGGTATTTCTTCAGAGAATTTTATGAATTTCAACCCCTGTTCCTTGTATTTATCCGCAGTTGATTCCATAACTCCTCCAGCGTCATACCCTCCTGAAAGCACTGCCTTTGCCACATCATCGTGGTGACCGAGATAATTATAAAAGAGGAGGTCGTCAAGGTCTATGCCGGCCTCAAGGAGCATATACCGCGGCACTATATGGGAGGATGTAGACTCCTGGTCGCCAAAGGCAAAAGAACAGTCCCTCAGGTCTTCAATACTTGATAGAGGGCTGTCGCTCCTTGCAATAATGACTGAGTGATGAAATGGTTTGCCGTCTCTCAGGGCCTTGGCAATTACCCTTACGCCGTAATCACGATTGGCCTTTATGTATGTTGAGGGGGTCATATAGCAGAACTGTGTTACACCACTGCCTATATCTTTTATTGCACTGTTGAAATCCACTCCCACCTTTAGCTCCACCTTCTTGCCTGTTTTCCTGCTCAGGTACTCTGCGAGGGGGGTGAACTTTCTGTACATATCTGCGGGGGATTCAAGAGGTACCACGCCGAGCCTGAGAGTCTTTTCAGCCCTTGTTGATACAGAGAATCTGAAACTTTCCATTTCCGTCACGATGAGTTCGGAGTCTTTAACGAGGGACCGCAGCGAATTGTTGACCTTGAATGAGAGGTTCCTGTTTTTCACCGGAAGGTCGGATATATTTTCAGCAGACCGCTTTATCTGTTCAGACTCTGTTTTCTGTTCATTTATGGCGTTGGCTATCTGCTGGCTCTTTTCAGAAACCACATCAGTGCTCTTCCTTATCTGTTTGCTCTGCAGGGATTGCTCTTCTGTAGCGGTTTTCACCTGTATGGCTATGTCCTTTACCTTCTCTGCGGCATTCATTATCTGGTTCATTCCCCTTGATTGTTCGGATGTGGCCTTTGCAATCTGACTTGCCATATTACGGACATTTTCCATTGACCTTGATACAAACCTTGCTGCCTCAGCCTGCTCCGAGGTTGAGTGTTCAATGGCCGTAGACATTTCTGAAGAAAGCTCTGCGCTCTCCACGATCTTTCTCAGTACCCCTGATGACTCCTTTGAGAGCCCGAGTCCCTCATTGACCGCTTCAAGGCCATGTTTCATTGCATCCACTGCATCCCTGACCTCCTGCTGCACCGTCTGTATCAGTGATGAAATCTCCTGGGTGGAGAAGGATGTCCTCTCTGCGAGGTCTTTTATTTCATCGGCAACAACGGAAAACCCCTTGCCGTGTTCTCCTGCCTGGGCAGCCAGAATAGCTGCATTCAGTGCAAGGAGGGTCGTCTGGTCTGTAACATCGTCGATTACGGTAAGTATCTTTCCTATCTCCTCCGACCTTCCGCCAAGCTTCCTTATATACTCTGCGGTCTTTTCAACGGAAGTCTTTATTCGCTCCATTCCCTCAATAGTCTTCCCGATGGAAGTCATTCCATAAGTGGATGCCTCGTTCATGACCCGTTCACTCAATTTTGCAGATTCCTTGGTGTTCCCTTCGACCTCTCTGATAGAGGCCGTAATCTCTTCAATTGCCGAGAGGGTGTCTTCAGCAGATCTGAAGAGTTCATCAGCGCTCATTGCAACTTCTTTTATAGAAGATGAGAGTTCCTCAATGGAAGCTGATGTGGTTTCAGTTGATTCAAAGAGTTCATTACTGTTGTTGGCGATCTGGGTGGTGCTGGCAGCCATCTCTTCAACCGCAGATGTGGTCTGCTCTGAAGATGCCGCAAGGTCTTCCGTATTTGCTGCAATCTCGGTGATTGCAGCGTTCAATTCCTCTATGGAAGATGAGATGTTCGAAATAGCCTCGGCTTCGAGTTGGGTGCCCTCAAGTATATCTCTCGACTCCACCTCAACCTCTGTGGAGACCCTGGAGATTCTTTTAGTGACGTCCTTTACCCTCTGAAGGATTGAAGATATGGATTGGAGGGCATCCTGCAGTGCAGTGCTTGCCTGTCCGATTTCATCGGTAGAGTCTATATCGACATTGAAGGTCATATCTCCATCCGCGAGATGCCTTGCGGCCTTTTCTATCTTTTTTATTGGGTTAAGCACTATCTTTCTCAGAAGCAGCCACATGATAAGAGAGAGTATGGATATGGCAAACAGGGAAGAGACAATAGTAATCATTGCCATCTGTGCAATCTTTTTTTTCTCACTTTCAAGTGTCATGGAGACCTTGACTACACCGATGAAAGGGCTGCTGAGCTTGTGGCACTTTTGGCAGGCAGGTCTCTTTATCAGTGGCTTGTAAACGGTCATTAACCCATTTTCGGTCAGGGAGTAAGGGGAGAGGTTTGTCCTGAACCTTTCGACATAGCGCTTCTCTGTTGCAGGTGCCTTTTTGTCAAAGGCTACCCGGCCTTCATGATTCAGAATAGTGATGCTCTCCACGCCTTTAAGTGCCTTGAGATCTCCTGCCATGGCTTTGGTGATTTCAGACCGTCCTTCAAGCATGGTCCTTTCAATGCTTGTACTGATTACAGCTGCGGTTTCAAACATTTTTTCCTGTGCAGTTTCATAGATGTTTTTCTTTTGAAGATAGAGAACGATAGTTACAGCAAAGATAGCGCCCAGAATAATAACTGATATAACGACTCCAAGGACCTTCTTTTCAAGTTTTCCCATTCTCTTCTCCTTTGAGAGGCTTAACTTCAGTATTATAAAGTACTATAATAACCTATTGATTACCTTCCGGATGCGCCTTTTTTGTTATTGTTATCCCAAGCGCCTCCTCAGTCCTGAGTACCGTCATAAAGATTCCTTCAGAGATAATAATGCCTTCGATAAATCTTGCCTCTTCTTCTGTAATATGTGGAGGGGGCGGGTTGAGGTCTGACCAGGGCATCCGTCTGACCCCGATAATCCTGTCTGCCGTAACACCGATAGGCCCCCTCGGGCCTCTGACAATAATTGTTTTGGCCCTTTGGGTGACCCTGTTCCGGTTGCTGTCCGTATCGGATGGTTTTTCAGCATCAGCGATATTCAGTTTTTGCTTCAGGTCCATGATGGGGACCATCTTGCCCCGCAATGAACTTAGCCCCTTTACATAAGACGGAGTTCCGGGGACAGGGGTTATAGCGGGCGGATGGGCTATTTCCTGTACATCCCTCATATGGAAGGCATATATTTCCGGTCCGAGCTGAAAACAGAGCAGACCAATCGTTGCCTCCGATGTTTCAACCTGGAGTTCCTCTTCGGTTGCGCCGGATGTCCCGTCAGGGGAAGCCGTCAGGGGCGGACCTTCCGAAAAGTCTTTTTTATACATGGATCAGTCCCTTGTGTCTCAGCAGGATTTCCTCTGTCAAGGTCTCAACGTCTATTACAAGTATGACATTGTGCCTGCCGATTTCCGTAACACCTGCAAATCCTTTTAATCCCTCGAAATATCCACCGAGGGACTTTATTACAATCTCCTGTCCACCGATAAGTTCGTCTACAAGGAGTCCAACCCTCCGTTCTTCGTATCCGGAAACCACAATATATCTGCTCTCATGATAGCCGCTTTCCTGGCTATGAGCTCCGGTTTCGAAAAAATCCGACAGCGGCATAACCGGCAGCAACTCTCCCCTGAGGTTATATACTTTTTTGCCTTCTATGCTCTGAAGGGCTTTCCTGTCGGCTATCAGTGTCTCGGAGATCGATGACAACGGTAAGGCAAAGGTATTGGAGCCGACGCTTACCAGCAAGGACTTGATTATGGCAAGGGTGATGGGGATGGTAAGAGAGAATCGTGTATAAATGCCTTTTTCCGTCCTTACATCCACAAACCCGCCTATTGAAGATATCCGGTCTTTAACCACATCCATGCCGACTCCTCTTCCTGATACCTCTGTTACCTTCTCTTTTGTACTGAATCCCGCCCTGAAAATGAGACCCGTCAATTCTGTATCGTCTATGTCTGTTCCGGCAGTAATAATCCCTTTTTCCAATGCTTTTCTCCGTATCGTTTCCGTGTCAATTCCTCTGCCGTCGTCCTCTGTCTCGACTATTACGCTATTGCCACGTTGAAAAGCCTTAACCCTTATGGTTCCCTTCTCCGGCTTGCCTCTTCTCTTTCGCTCTTCAGGGCTCTCTATACCGTGGTCCAGGGCATTTCTGACAATGTGCATCAAGGGGTCTACGATCTCTTCAGCGATGAATTTATCCAGCTCGGTTTCCTCACCAAATACCGTCAGATTAACGGGTTTCCCTATTTCCCGAGAGTATCGTTTCACTATCTGTGCAAGACGTGAAAATATCTGACCGATGGGCACCATCCGAATCTCCAGTACCTGCTGCTGTAATTCCGACAGTCTCCTTTCAAGACTCCGGGATGCCCTGTGGATATCAAAGACAAGCTCTGAGTGTCCGTAGATTCCTGCAAGTTCATGTTCTATTTGTTTAATGGCTCCCCTGGTAAGCGTAAGTTCTCCGATTGTATTGAGTATCCCGTCGAGTTTTTCTATATCCACTCTTACAGTTGTTGAGATGCTCTTTAGTGAATGCTGTTGTTCCCGGGCAGTTGCCTTTTCAGGCTTACTGCCCGTAATCTGTTCGGGTGCTATGCCAAGGGCGGCTTTCAGGGAATCAGGGTTTTTGTCGGATGCAAGGAGTAGTTTAAATCCAATAGAGTCCGGCGGCATGTTTTCAGAGGTAGGCAGGGTTGATATCAATTCCCCTTCTTTTTTAATTTTTTCTGTAAGTTCAGAGAGTGATTTATCAAAATCATCAAGGGAAAAGACTGCATTTATGATGAATAGTGCCCTGTCCTTTCTTATATTTGCTCTCAGTCTCTGTTCTTCATAATTGGAGAGTACACTGACAATTGCTTCATCGATAATGCCGCTTAAGGACTCCTGCTTTTGCCGGCTTGAGGTCTTTTGTCCGAATACCTTTATATCTTCAATGTATGGTGTTACATCAAAATCATTCCCCTGCTCTGCCTTTTCAAGCAATTCTCTCAGGATGTCAATGTTTTTGAAAAGGAAGCTGATAACATCATCGGTGACCTCGATATTGCCGAGCCTCAGACTGTCAAGGATTTCCTCAATGGCATGGCTCATATCTTTTAGTCCCTCAAGCCCGAAGAGGCCGGAAATCCCCTTCAGTGTATGTATGGATCGAAAGAGGGCATTCACAGTGTCGGGATTTGCCCCTGTCTCAGCGGATTCCTGAAGTTCGAGGAGGTGTCCCCCGGCTTCTTCAAGTAATTCTTCCGCCTCTGAGATAAACTCTTTTTTTGATGAATTCATAAACTTAAAACCAACCGGATCTTCTCCTGAAAGTCTTCAGGTCTGAAGGGTTTTGTAATATAGGCCTCCGCTCCAAGTGCCAATCCCCTTTTTTTGTCCTCTTCCGATCTTTCAGTGCTCACAATAATCATTGGTATGTCTTTATATTGCGGTGTGGTTTTTACAAAGTTAATCAGTTCAATCCCGTTTATATCAGGCATATTTATATCCGTTATTATCAGACTGAAACCTTCGGTAGGGAGTATCTTGAGGGCCTCAAACCCGGTGCCTGCCTCAAAGACATGATACTCCTCTCCAAGGTCTTCAATAATTGTTCTCATCATGGAGCGGGTTGATTCGGAGTCCTCTACCACAAGTATGTTTTTCACTTCTCACCTCCGGATTTCCGACCATGGGCCGGGAATAAAGGCCATCTACAGTAAACGTTTTGTTATACGGCTTTCTGTTTTGAGTGTGAGTGTAAGTGTAAGGAGTTTAAAACAAAAGCCGGGAAAGAGACCCGGTCTCCGGATGCAGGGGATTATATTAGTCATAAGTTGCTTCACCGCCGTGAAGCAACTGCCATGCTACGGTTTGTGCAGCTTTCAGCTCAGGGAGCCAGGGGCTTTGCTCAAATAGCTTCACAACTGAAGTATATCAAGAAAAAATCCATACTGTCAACAAATTCTCATTGCCTGAAAATGCAGGGAGGAAAGCAATTAACCCCTGTTTGGTCTCAATCTTTGAGTACGGTCCTGTGTTTTTGGTAATTGACAATCGAAAGTCCTGCAATATAAGCTATATAATAAAGAGGGCGGTAATGATGAAAGGGGCAAGTTCCTACAGGAGTTTCGGGCTGATTTTCGTGCTTCTGCCCATATTTGTGGTCCTGTCGGGTTGCAGCGCCGGTTCCAGTGTTGAGTCTCAGGAGGTACTTGAAACTCAGGAGACACGTGAGGTTCAGGATATAACGGTTCATCCTGAAGAAGACCGGACAAGTGTGATCAGAAACCCGGCAATGGGATGGGTCCTGTATGCCGATGCATTTGCTGATTTTCCGCAGGCCGCTGAATACTGGGGAAGGCAGGCTCCTTATGCAGGGAGTGCGAGTATCTTTTATATAAGGCTTCCATGGTCTCAGCTTGAACCACAGGAAGGTGTCTATGCCTGGGAAGATGACCAAAACTTTAAAGACCTCATTCAGGGCGCGCTGGACAGGGGACTGAAGCTTGCCTTTCGTGTCTATGTAGACAGCGAGGGCTCTTATCAACAGGCAACCCCTGACTATGTGAGAGTTGCCGGGGCAGCAGGGGGTGTTAATGCAAAAACCGGCCGCTGGGACCCCTTTGTTGACGACACTGTTTTTCAGGAGAAGTTCTCCTTGTTCCTTAACGCCTTCGGCAAGGAATACAATGACCCTGCTGTTGTCGATTTTGTTGACGGCAATGGTCTGGGACGATGGGGTGAGGGGAATCGACTGAAGTTGCAGGAGGGGGATGTATCCGCTGTGCTCCGCTGGATTACCGGAGCGTATGCAACAAACTTTAATCGTGTATTGCTGGGTGTTCAATACAACAAGAGTTCAACCGGGTTTGGTCTGGACAATATTGATGCTGTTGCCCTTGAAGAATACGGATATGTGATACGCAAGGATAC
>CAZXDE010000029.1:0-16182 GCA_964639515.1 uncultured Thermodesulfovibrio sp. | reverse complement strand
TCCTTGACCATGAAGAACCCGTCGCCGTCAATTGCCATGTCAAGGGCGCTTGCCGTTGTCTCAAAAGAACCCTGGGTGAAGAGGGGGGAAATATCACTCACGATGACTCCTCTTCCAATTTGTGAGTTGCCGGAGGTTCCTGTAATGGTCTGGCTCAGGACATCACCAAAGGCTACCCTGCTTGCCTTGTAACCGACTGTGTTCATGTTTGCAATATTGTCACCAATTACCGAGAGAGAAGTCCCGTTTGCATTAAGTCCGCTTATTGCTGAAAAAAGGGCGGTTAACATCTTTAAACACCTCCTTCCCATATCTCTTTAATCTTACCGAGGGAAACCCTCGTGTCGTTGTCAAGCACAAGATAAGTGATACCATCCTTAAAGCTGATGCCTGTAACCATTGATAGTGTCTCTGTGGAGACGGGTACGGAATTCCCGTCAGCATCAACGGCGGTGAATTCCATCGTATAAGGGCCGTCGGGGAGGGGATTGCCGTTACTGTCCGTTCCGTCCCATGTGTATTTACCGCTACCGGCAGGCTGTTTCCCGAGGTCTATGGTTCTGACTACCTCACCGGAGGCGTTATTGATATTCAGGGTCATCTTTTCCACGTCCTGTGAGACCTCATAGGAGATCGCTGCAGAACCTTTAAGGTTTACATGATTGCCGTCTACCGTTACCATCTTACCCATAAGGTTTGTGGCAAAGGCATTATTAAGAGAGTCCTGATAAGAGAGGATGCCATCAAGTTTATCTCCAATACCTACCAGTTGTTCAAGGGAGCTGAACTGTGCAAGCTGTGAAGTAAATTCGGTGCTGTCCATAGGCTTTAGCGGGTTCTGGTATTTCAGCTGGGTAGTAAATAGCCTTAAGAAATCGTTCTGTCCAATTGTTCCTGTCACTGTATTCATTCCTTGCCTCCTTACTGTCCGGGTCTATACGCGGATACTGACCATGTATGTACCCTGGTTACCATGATTTGACCTCTGTGGATTTACTGCTATATCCTTTACAGTTTTCTGGTTATACTGGGCCTTCATCCATTTTTTATGGCCCCTGTTTTTCAGGAAGAGTGAAAACCCCCCCGGAGTTATTCCCACCTTTGCAAGGCTGTCGAAAAGCTGCGGCATGTTGTTCTGTAAATTCATCAGACTCTTTATCTTCTCAACTCCCAACTCAGCCCTTACCTCACCGTCATGTACGGATACCTCGATATCTATCTTCCCGAGGCCCTCCGGCTCTATTGTGAGTTCAATCGAGGGGTGGTTTTTATGAGAAGGAGTTGCCTTGTTTATCTGTACACCGGACATTTCCGGGAGTTTTCCCGGAAGGATGGTATCTCCTGTTTTGTGGGTATTGGAACTGGAATTGAGGTTTGTCTGTTGGGAATCTGCTTCAGGGATATCTGTTTTCTGAAAGACAAAAGAGTTTTCGTTGTCACGTCTGCTCTCTGACCGCAAGGGAATATCAGTATCTTTTCTGTTCCGGTGAAGTGGGGCTTCAAATCCGGAAGCATCTTTGGGAGTTTTGCCGTCCGGGGCTGGATTGACCAGGGCCCCTTTATCAGGTGTTGCATTGTTCTTGCCGGTCCCTTCTGTTTTTTGTGTTGTCTTTGGCCGGCCTGCGGTATTGTTGATATCGGCTGGTTTATCCGGGTGCGCAGGGTTGAGCTTATAGGCTGCATAAGAGCCGTTCGTGGTTGGGAGTTCTTTCTGTGGCGGAAGCGATGTGGTTGCCTTGCCGGCCTCAGTGGTTGTTTCAGCGGAGGTTTCCTGTGCCTTATTCCCGGCCTTGCCTATAATGTTTGCCGGGTTCGGGGTATTCGCAACCCCTGTTTTGTCCTGAAGGTTTTCCCGGCCGTGAGTTGCCTCAATGCCGAGGGCCGCTTTAGTAATATCCGACAGTACCGGAGATTGTTTTTCTCCAGCGCCGCTTTGCTGCTGTACGGTGGTCTCCGGGGTTAGGGCTATCCCCCCGGATTCAGAACTGTTCATGCCTCCCAGAACGTTTTCCGGATTCGCTGTGGACATAATAAAGGGCAGAAATATAGAGAAGGCTGTTGCTGAATCCACTGCTTTCTCTCCGGAGGAGGGGCCTTTCTTTTCAGTGTCCGGCGTGCCCGGGGTTATATTTATTGATGGAAGCAGCATTACATCGTTTAGTTAGCAAATGATGTGCCAGGTTTGGGCAGACCTTTCGGTCGGATAAAACCTTGTCTTTTCAATGTCTTCGGGTTTTCGTTATTTCAGGTATAAGAAGATTTTTCCTTTGGAGGGGGAATTTTTTTCTCAGGGAGGTTTTTCTTTATCGTCTCTTTTTCATCTTTGCAATCAATTTTGCAAGCCCGGGTATCTCCGTGATCTTTTCAGTCAGTCTTGCAGCCTTTCGCGGGGCCATCATGGCAAGGATATTTGCAGCCTTTCTCGGTTTCATAAATGCAAGGATCTTTACGGCTGTTTTTTCATCAATATCTTCCAGCCTTATTGCCGCCCCTTCCGGCTGCATCTTCTCGTATGTCTTTACCACGTGCTGAATTTTTTCCTCTTTTGTGGTGTCTATCTTTACAAGTATCTTTTCAACCCTCTCAAGGATGGATTCATATTCCTTTATCCTTGCCATGATATCTCTTTCCAGTTCCTGAAGTGCTTTTTCCCTTTTCTGTAGTTTTTGCTCCTTCTGATCAAGTTCAGCCCCCTTGGTTTGAAGATATTGAAGGAGATCATCCTGTGAAAAAACAGGGGAGGGCGTTGCAATAATTATAGTCAGCAATGATATCAGGACGAATCCAGATTTTTTCATCTCTTTATCCTTGTGGTGAATATGAAGTCGAACTCCTTCTGTTCCTTACGGTTATTTGCCTTTGTCTCATTCAAACAGAGTTTTCCCCTGAGGTTTTCAACGAGCATCTTCTCCTTATACGCCTCTATCAGCAGCTTCCGTGTTTCCTCAAGCTCTGCTATTTTTTTTATAATTGCCTCCCTCTGGTGTCCCAGCCTTATGTTCATCTGTGAGAAATAGGAATAGAAGGTCTTGAGGGAACCGGGATTTATGATATCCTGTATCTGGTGGTTTTTAAAGGTTTCGAGATTACCGGAAACCTCTGTTTCCATGGTTTTCAGGCGTGCTTCTTCCTGATTAATGATGCCCTGGAGACGGGTTATCTCCATCTCGATCTCTTCTTTCCGCCACTCCTTTAATTTCAGGATGTTGTTCAATGAATCCGACTTCATAATTCTTCCGCCTCAAAGAGGAGATAGAGCCCCTGAAGGCTGTCGCCCATATCCCGTCTGTCATTGATGCCCTGTTTCAGGTATCTGCGCAGTCTGTCTATCATATTTATGGCCCTGTCAACCTTCGGGTTTGTGCCCTCCTTGTATGCCCCGATGCTTATGAGGTCTTCATATTTCTTGTACGTGGACAGGTTTTCAATAAACATCATTGCAAGCTCTTTGTGTCTTTCGTCAACTATGTCCAGCATCACCCTGCTGACACTCCTTAGTATATCAATTGCAGGATAGATGCCCTCCATTGCAAGTTCCCTTGACAGGACTATATGTCCGTCAAGGACCGACATGGAAGCGTCTGCCACCGGGTCGGTAAGGTCGTCGCCTTCAACAAGTACGGTATAAAGACCTGTGATGCTTCCGTTGTCTGAAGAGGTCCCGGCCCTTTCAAGCAGCCTTGGCATCAGGGTAAAGACCGAAGGAGTGTATCCCTTGGTAGTGGGTGGTTCTCCAATGGCAAGCCCTACCTCTCTCTGTGCCATTGAGACCCGTGTCAGAGAGTCCATCATCAACAGCACATCCATCCCCTGGTCCCTGAAATACTCTGCAATGGCCGTAGTGGTGAAGGCAGCCCTCACCTTTGCCAGGGGAGGCTCCTGGGCTGTACAGACTATAACCACTGATTTTCTCAGCCCCTCTTCACCGAGGTCTCTTTCTATAAATTCCCTTACCTCCCTGCTCCTTTCACCGATAAGACCTATTACATTTACCGTTGCCTCGGTATATCTTGCAATCATGCCAAGCAACACGCTCTTGCCAACGCCTGTTCCAGCCATGATTCCCACCCTCTGACCCTTTCCGCAGGTGAGTAATCCGTTTATGGCCCTGATGCCGAGGTCTATCGGCTCGGATATCCTCTTCCTTTCAAGTGGGTTGATGTGTTCACCGAAGAGCGGATACGCCTGGCCGTCGATTCTTCCTTTTCCATCTATGGGATTGCCGAGTGCATCTATTACCCTGCCAACGAGTTGGGGCGATACATTTACAGACAGCCTGCTACCCACCGGCAGTACCCTGCTGCCGGACTTTATCCCCTGTATATCACCGACAGCCATAAGTAATGCCTTGTCGTCTTTAAAGCCAACTACCTCGGTATCAACTATTGACCCTCCTTCAGAGTACACCTTGCAGGCCTCACCAATACTTGCTTTCAAGCCTGTGGCCTTGAGGATAATCCCGGTGATTTCAACAACCCTGCCATAGACCCTCATCGGGTCAATATTTTCAAGGCCGTTTATATATCTCTCAAGCGTTATTGTTTCCAATCTCTTCTCCAAGGTCCTCAAGGAGGTTCGTTAATTGTGATCCAAAGTCAGTGATTACCTCTTCTTCAGGTCCAACCACCAGGGGGCCGGCCGGTGGTATGGAGGGGTCTGTGTCAAATCTTATCTCGGGGTGTATGGCAAGCAGTTCAGGTTTGTGATTTGAAATGAGTTCTTTAAGGGCAGGGTTTACCTTTATTGTTATTGTCCCTGTTTTTTCCATTTTCCCCATGGCAGCCTTTATGAGGTTGATTATTGTTTCAGGGTTTTGTCTGATTTCATCCCTGAGTATCTTTCTTGCCATAGCCACTGACAGGGCTAAGACCTGGGGTTGTACCTCCGTCAGGACCTTCTTTTTCAGATCTTTCATCTCTGTGAGGATTGTCTCAAGCCTTTCCAGAAGCATCAACGCCTTTTCTTCTCCAACCACATAGCCGGCCTGTTCACCGGCACTGAACCCATTTTCGTATGCAGTTCTTTCAATCACAGCTATATCCTGGTTGAAGTTCCTCTCTGCAGTGCCCCCGGGGTGTTTATGCTCAAGGGAGGGCATACCGAATTCCGTGATGCTCTGATCCCGAAGGACTTTGGCTTTAGACAATGAGTTCCTCCTCTCCCTTGCCGGCAATAATAATCTTGCCCTCTTCTTCGAGTTTCCGAGTTACCTTTACGATGTTCTGCTGTGCCGTTTCAACATCCGATACCCTTACAGGTCCCATGGATTCGATCTCCTCTTTAAGTATCTGTACTGCACGTTTGGACATGTTCCCGAAAATCTTGCCTTTGAGTTCATCTGATGCGGTTTTCAGTGCGAGTGAAAGGTCGTTTGTGCTGATCTCCTTAAGTATTGCCTGCATGCCCCTGTCATCAATCGAGACAAGATCATCAAATACAAACATCAGGGACCTGATGGATTCAGCCCTTGAAGGTTCCTGTTCTTCTATCAGCTCCAGAATCGTCTGTTCCGTCTCCTTGGCGGCATTATTAAGGATGTCTGCTACTGTTTTCACCCCGTCAACCTTTCTACCCCTCGATTCACTAATGTTGAGCTGTGTTTTCAGAACCTCTTCGATCTCCTTTAATGCATCGTCAGGGATATTTTCCAGGTTTGATATCCTCATTGCAACGTCACCCTTAAGGCGCTCCGGTAATTCTGAAAGCACCTCCGCCGATTTCTTTGGTTCAAGCAGTGACAGTACAAAGGCTGTTGTCTGGGGATGCTCACCGGAGAGGAAATTCACAATAAGGCGTGTGTCAACAATATTGAGCTTGTCAAGGGGATTGGAACGCCTGGCTGACTCAATGACTTCTTCTGCATTCTCATCACCCAATCCCCTGTAGAGGATTCTTTTTACATAATCCTCTCCTCCCATGGTGACAACTCCTTCATCGATACTCTTCTTTATCTCATCAAGCACTGCCTGCATCTCTTCTTTTTTCAGGGTTTTTAACTCAGAGAGTGCAGCGGTTATTTTTTCAATAGTCTCCTTGTCGAGTCTTTTCAGTATCTCGGATGCTGTTTCCTCTCCTACATAGCTGAGCATGATCGCTGCCTTTTCATGTCCTTTCAGTGCAGGCATTTATTTGTCCCCGGTCCATTTTTTAATGAGCGTAGCTGCCTGTTGGGGGTTGTTTCTGGCCCATTCAACTATATCGTCTCCGTGGGGAATCTCCCTGGGTGCCGCTTTCCCCTCAAGTTCCGGTGTGAGTGTCTGGGAGGCGGATGATACAGGAGCAGCGGATTGCTGTTTGAGATAGGCAAGCAGGGGTCTTATGAGGAACAGGAGGACAAGGATGGAAAGGATAAGTATTGTGGCGTATCGTGCTGCCGGTATGATATATTTTGTATAGTCCATCTGCTCCGGTGTTTCGACGACCTCCGGTTGTGTATGAAAGGCCATATTTATAACCTTCAACTCGTCACCCCTCTCCACTGAATATCCTACGGCCTTCTTGATAATCTCTTCGTAACTCTTCAGGTCCTCTTCCGTCCTGGGCACATATTTCATCTTCCCTGATTTCTCGTCCTTAAGGTACGTCCCGTCGACCAGGACTGCAACTGTCAGGCGCTTTATTGTGCCCGTGGGTTTTACAACGTGACTGACCGTCTTGCTGATTTCATAATTTATTGTTTCCGTCTGTTTTCTCAGACCCGCTTTATCGGCAGTGGACCTGCCTGCACGTTTGCCAGGCAGGTTTGACTGTACCCCCGGCACCCCGGCAACCATCCCTCCGGTCTTCTGTTCCGTTAATTTCTGCTGACTTCTGACAACCTGTCCATCCGGGTCATAAGTCTCCTGAGTCTCTTCCGTCCGTGTAAAGTCGATACTTACGCTGGCCTTTGCCTTTACCTTGTCCTTGCCCACAACAGGTTCGATGATGCTGATAATTCTCTTCTCCAGGTCCCTCTCGATCCCCTTTTGATAATCGTGCTGAGTATTGTTAAGCTGCAGGCCTTCGTTTTCCCTGGTAGTGAGGATGTTACCCCTGTTGTCCACAATAGTTATGTTGTTCGGGGTGAGCGATTCCACACTGCCTGCAACGAGGTGGACTATTCCCTGAACCTGGGACCTGCTCAGCGTTTCTCCGGGATGTAACTTAAGGAGGACGGATGCCTTTGGTTTCTCATCCCTGCTGGTAAATATTGACCTTTCCGGCATGGAGAGGTGCACCCTGCAGTCGGAGACCTCCTGCAGAGACCGTATGGTCCTTGAAAGTTCTCCCTGCAAGGCCCTTTTCAGATTTATCTTCTGGACAAATTCGGTTGTGCCGAGCCCGGTTTTATCAAATATCTCATATCCTATGCCTCCACCCTGAGGTAACCCCATGGCAGCGAGCTGGATTCTCAGTTCGTAAACCTTGTCGGAGGGTACAAGGATGCCTGTGGAGGTTGTCTTGTAAGGGACCTTCATCTCCTGTAGTTTCTGCACTATGAGTCCTGCATCATCTGCCTGCAGGTTTGAATAAAGCACCCGGTAATCCGGCATCTGTGCCCATGTCAGCAGGAGTACTATTGAGGCAATGGTGAGTACAAGGAGAATGGACAATGTAATCTTCCTCTTTGTGTTCCACTTGCCGACAATATCCAGTATATTAGCCATGGATTTCAGACCTGCATCCGCATTATCTCTTCATAGGCCGTCACCAATTTGTTCCTCACCTCAATCATCACCTGAAAAGAGAGGTCGGCCTTTTGCATGGCAACCATGGTTTCTACAATGTTTCCTCCGCCATTGCCGATTTCCGCAATTGCCTTCTCCGTCTCTTTCTGTAAGGAGGCTACCTTCCCGATGGTCTCATCAAGAAGGGTTTCAAAGCTTCCGCCGGTCTTGTCCTCTCCGGTGGGTTTAAGGTCTCCCGCTATATTGCCTATTCCTTCCGCCCCCGGGGGGCTTCCATTGACTGGATTAATCGACATTCTTTATACCTCCGGATTCATCATTCATCGTTAGCCGTTTATTTCCCTAGCTCAAGTGCCTTCATATACATTGATTTTGTTATGTTGAAGGCATTTACATTGGCTTCGTATACCCTCGTTGCCATCATCATATTAACCATCTCTTCAATCAGGTTTATATCAGGCATAAGTACGTAGCCCTTATCGTCTGCATCCGGGTTGCCGGGGTCGTAAACTGCCTTTGGCGGCTTGTTGGAGGTTACAATATCGGATACCCCGACACCTTCGAGCCCTCCCTCCTCATCAAGCATGTAGGAGCTGAAGACCACATCTCTTCTCCTGTAAGGACCACCTTCAGGTGTTCTTGTGGTGTTCAGATTTGCCATGTTGGAGGCAATGGTGTTCATCCTTGTCTTCTGCGCAACGAGTGCTGATGCACTCACATCAAATGCCCTCAGGATATTCATGGTCTACCTCCCGCTAATCAGATTTCTATACATTTTAAACCTGTCATTGATAAGTCTCAGGGTTGTTTGGTAGAGGAGGGCGTTTTCAGTAATCTTCGCCATCTCAACATCCTCCTCAACATTATTTCCGTCAAGCCATGGAGATTCAGTATCCATTGTCGGTTCGATATCCCCGCTGATTTCAAGTGCCCTGAGGTGGGTGGGGGATGTGTTTTTAAGCCTGAGCCTTTCCTCGTCAAAAACGGACTCAAATTTTATGTCCTTTGCCCTGTACTGCGGCGTGTCGCTGTTTGCGAGATTGCTCAGGAGGACACTGTGCCTCTGCATGGTGAACTTTATCATCTCCTCAAGCCTGTTAAGTGTGAAGTCCATAATAACCTCCTGTTATCTCTAACCTGCCTGGATTTAACCTGATTTGAATCGCAAGTTTCATGCCAAGGCAATTATCCCTGATTCTCAGTTATCACTGTGTCGGGATAGAGCTGATTTTTACCTGAGGAGGAAAATTTTTCCTCCCTCCGGATTCAGGCATTAAGCCTGTATTCATTCAGCTTGTTCCTCAATGTCCTGACGGTTATTCCCAGGCACTTTGCTGTCCTGTTCCTGTTTCCGTTGGTTGCTCTAAGTGTCCTGAGTATGAGATCTTTTTCCATCTCCCTGATGGTTTTACCGTCCTGTCTGACGTTCCTGCTCTTTTCAATTATAAAGTCCCCGCTCTCTATAAACTCTGAGCGGCTAAGAAGTACCGCCCTCTGGATAACATTCTCCAGCTCCCTGATATTGCCTTTCCATGACTGGGTATAAAGATAATTTAAGGCATCTTCCGAGAAGCCCGAGATATACTTTCCGTATTGAGACGCATGTTTTTTCAGAAAGAATTCCGAAAGAATGCGCACATCGCCGGTCCGTTCCCTGAGGGGCGGCAGTTCAAGGGGGAAAACGCTTATCCTGTAGAAGAGATCTTCCCGGAAATTTCCCTTTTCAACCTCTCCGGCAAGGTCCCTGTTTGTAGTTGTTATCACCCTGATGTTTATGGACAGGGGTTTTTTACTGCCGACCCTGTCTATCTCCCTTTCCTGCAGGACTCTAAGGAGCTTTGCCTGAAGCGGAAGCGACATCTCTCCGATTTCATCGAGCAGGAAGGTGCCTCCGTCTGCTATTTCAAATTTTCCGATTTTTTTCTCCCATGCACCGGTGAAAGCGCCTCTCTCATGACCAAAGAGTTCGGATTCAAGCAGGTTCTCGGGTATTGCTGCGCAGTTAACGGCAACAAAGTTCTTTTCTCTCCTCAGGCTCTGTCTGTGTATATACCTTGCGATCAGTTCCTTGCCGGTGCCGCTCTCTCCGGTTATGAGGATTGTGGTATCGGTCCTTGCCACCTCATATGCAATCCTGAGGAGTCTCTTCATTGACTCGTCTTCGGTAATGATCTCACCATTTGCAGGTGCCGGCTCAATAAGGCCGGTTATTGCCTGCCTGAGGTTATCAAAAGAGAAGGGTTTCATAAGGTAGTCAGAGGCTCCGAGTTTCATGCACTCAACTGCATTTTCAACCGTACCGAACCCCGTGATCACAAGGACGGGTAACGTGGTGGAGAGTTTTCGTATATGTCTGATGAATTCCAGACCGTTCATGCCCGGCATCTTCATGTCCGTTATAACCAGAGAGCAGTCATGGCTTTTCAGTGCTTCTATGCCCTCCGATGCGCTTTCTGCGACCATTACATCGAAGCCGAACCTTTTTACGGCCTCTTCAAGGGCGTTTCTCATCTCCGGGTCGTCATCAACAACGACAATGGGTTGCATTATCGGCCTCCGTTAAAAGGGTTGAGGTGTTTGAGTTTTAAGTGTTTTGATACAGGGGATGGTTTTTTCCCCCTCCGGGTCCCATGTCCCCTGCCCGCCGTAATCTTTTTGTAAAAATTGCTCCGGAGACAGGCAGGACGTACTGTCCGTCCTGTCTCCGGAGGTGTTGGGGAGGAGGTGCTTATGAGGAAAGCATAGTATGAATACACTGCCTGAACCCGGCAGGCTCTTTGCCCTTATCGTCCCGCCGTGGGCCTGCATTATCTTCAGGGATATGGAAAGGCCAAGCCCTGTGCCTTCGTCCCTGGTAGTGAAAAAAGGGTCGAAAATCCTCTCTATATGTTCTGAAGTGATTCCGTTGCCAGTGTCGGAGATGTTAAGGTGGAGCCCTTTGCTGTCTGTTTCAGAATGGATTGTGAGCACGCCGCCTGTTCCCATTGCCTGGACTGCATTGAGCAGAATATTGAGGATTACCTGTTTTACGAGTCCGGAATCCCCGTTTATCAAGGCGTCGGAGATTTGTTTTTCAACAACAATGCCCCGTGATTCCATGACGGGCTTGATCAATGCAAGGGCATCGTCCGTTAGTGTGCCGACGTTGCAGGGTGTTGTCTTCGGATTCCGGGGCCGGGCAAAATAGAGCATGTTTGAAAGGGAATTGTTCAGGTTTCTTACGCCGGTTGAAACACCCATTGCAAGGGATGCATGTGGAGTATCCTCTAATTCCTTGTATAACATTGATGCGTAAAGCTCAATGCTGCACAGCGGATTCCTCAATTCATGAACAATGCTGGCCATCATCTCTCCCATGGCAATGAGCCTCTTGTTCCTCTCCTTCTCTGCTTCTACCTCTTTTTGGGCGGTTATGTCCCTCAGCAGGATTACAAATCCTATCAACCCGTCTCCGCCGTTGACCACATCGGAGAGACTTGCAAGCAGGGTTTTCCTGCCATCTGCCGTCTCTATCTCGATCTCCTGATTATTCTGATCGAGCCGGCTGAAGTTATAACCGTATTCCTCCGGCCTGTGACCTGTTGATGCAGAGAGGTCCATCATAAGGAGGTCTTCAGCGGCCCTGTTCATCTTCAATATCTTTCCGTCACTGTCCAGTACAATTATCGCCTCCTTAATCCCCTGCAGGACGGAGTTGAGAAAGCTTAGAGTCCTCCGGAGTTCTGCGTTTTTTCTCTGTACCTCCTCCGAGAGGTAAGTTACCTGTTGCTGGAGATTCTGATAGTATTCCCTCAGCGTTTCCGAGGCTATGTTAAATGTCATGAATGCTTCGTTCAGTTTCTTCAGTTCTTCCATTTCACATCTCCAGGATATGTTTTTTTATTTCCTGCTCTTTTATCATCACCTTTGCCATGGAGCCATAAAGTCCCTTTTTTTCAGAGAGCCTCTGCATCAGGGAAGCACTGCCTTTGATCTTTACAAGCATAAACATTGCCCGTACATTGTCCGGATTAACCTTCAGGGCAAGGTTGAAGTACTTTACGGCCTTCTTTTTCATGTCTTTATCAGTAAGTAAATCTCCTATGTCCGTATATCTGAGTGGATCCCCTGTTGCCCTGGACATTGATCTATAGTTTTTAAGGAAAGTCTTTACGGAAGGTGCGCCTTCCTTTACCCTCCAGAGGAGATCAATGTCGTCATTAACAGGATGGGATATCCTTGTTATCATTGAATAGGCAAGGTTACTCTTTCCTTTGAGATAATACAGCCATGCCCTTGCCCTGAGGATTTCGTCACCCCCGGGATTCAGCTTCTCAAGACTCGTGACCAGTTTTTCAACCCTTTCAACATCCGCGAGGCGGCTGAAGAAGATTGCGAGCCGACTCAGGGACTTTGCCCTTATCCTTTTGGAGCCATGTTTTATCAGATATGTGTACACCCTGATAAAGTCACCACCCGATTTCCTGAGCGCCTCTGCAACGTTAAGGAGCGTCTCTTCTCTCGATGGTGCATAAAGCCATTGTCCACTGTTGTTCCAGATATGTTTGAATGCCCTTATATTGTTGTTCATGCTCGCATTTATCAGGGCCTCAAGCTCATTCAGTGCCTCTTTCCCGGGTTTTCTGCCAAACAGTATCTCTCTCAGATATTTCTCTGCCTGAAGATAATCCTTCCTCTCTCTCATTAATTTGGCGAGGAGTAAAAGGGCTTTTCCAGACTCCGGAGTGTAAGGATAATCCCGCCGGAGGGTCTTGAGGTATTTAATGGCACGGTCCTTCTGATCTGCTGCTATTAATGTCTTGCCGAGATTCAGGAGGGCTTGTCTCCTTATTACCCTGTCAGGGGACTCAGATGCCTTTTTAAAGTACAGCTCGGCAGATTCCATGTCGTTCCTCGTATACTCGATCAGTCCAAGTCCGAGGTATGCCCTCTCCCTGAGGTAGGTATCCATCAGCAGATAGAAGAGGGACTTTGCCTGTTCGGTCTTGCCGATAATCCTCAGGTTTTCTGCGTAGTAGTAAAGGACGTCCGGATGCTTTTCGATATAGTTCTTGTAACTTATCAGACCGTTATTGTAGAGTTCATGGGCAGCGCTGAAAAGTCCAAGCCTCTGAAATATCTCTGCCTTGCCAAAGACCGCTTCAGGTGTAGCACTTACCTTTCTGAAATAGGCAAGTGCCTTCACATAATTACCGGTCTTCAGGGAGGCCTGGGCATAATTGAGATATGCCTTTTGTATCAGTGTGGATTCAGGGTAGAGGTTTATGAAAAGCCTGAAATTGGAAGCAGCTTCGTAATGAAATCCACTCATCAGGTACGCCACTCCCCTTTCAAAAAGTGCATGTTCCCTGAGGGTCTTATCCTTTGCTGTTATGTAGGCCCGGTTCAGATATCCTATGGCCTTATGATACCTCTTTGTCCCCCCGAGTGCCCTTCCCTTGAGGTAGTAATAGCGGGGAAGTTCCTTTTCAGAAGGCCTGTGTTGAGAGAGCAGTCTCAATGCCTCATAGTTTCTCCCTTCATCAATTGCCTCAAATGCCTTTTGCAAGGGTTCAGAGGCATAAATCTCCGTGCAGGTGAAGGAGAGAGCCAGGACAATAACAAGCAACTGAATAAAATTTGTTGGGAATATGACGGTTAACTTCATTGTGGAGAGAGAAACAGCAACTAATATGCCAGAATGTAAGTCTTTGAATATCAAGGAAAAATAAAAGGCAGGGTCAGGTGACTGTTAGACTTTTGACGTTGTTGTGATTCCCTTTTTTTTCATCTTTTCAACGAGGGTTGTCCTGTTCAGGCCAAGGAGGGTGGCGGCCTTACTCTTTATCCCGTTAGATTTTTCCAGGGCCTCGGTAATGAGTTTTCTTTCTATGGTATCAATGATTTCATTGAGGTTTATGCCTTCAGGTGGAAGGGATAAATCCTCTGTAGAATAAACAGGGGTTTGGAGCTTGTCAGTAGCATGAGCGAGGGTTTGAAACCTTTCCGGCAGGTCTTTCATGGTAACGCTCTGTCCCGGGTTGAGTATCGTAAGTCGTTCAATCAGGTTTTCCAGTTCACGGATATTTCCGGGCCATTTGTATCTGATGAGGACATCCATTATGTGTTTTGGTATCCTGGGGGATTGCCTCTTCTTTGCTTTTGCATGTTTTTTAAGGAAGTGTTCGATTAACACCGGTGTGTCTTCTTTCCTGTCCCTCAACGGGGGAATGTGAACGGGTATTACGTTTAATCTGTAATAGAGGTCTTCCCTGAACCTGCCCTCTCTTGTGAGTTCTTCAAGGTTCCTGTTAGTGGCGGCCAATATCCTTACGTCGACCTTTATCGTCTTTATGCTCCCGATTCTTTCGAATTCCCTCTCCTGAAGCACCCGTAATAACTTGACCTGTAACGAGGGGTCGAGTTCTCCAATCTCATCAAGAAAGAGGGTGCCGCCGCTTGCAAGTTCAAACCTTCCAATGCGTGTATTTATAGCCCCGGTGAATGCCCCCTTTTCATGTCCGAAGAGCTCTGACTCCAGGAGGTCTTTTGGTATGGCTGCGCAATTGAGGGGAACAAAATTCTTGCCGGAGCGATAACTGTTGTAATGGATTACCTTTGCAATAAGCTCTTTTCCTGTACCGCTTCCACCTGTAATGAGGACAGTGGTGTCTGTATCGGCTATCTTCTCTATCAGGTCATAAACCCGCTGCATTTCGGGGGATGAGCCTATAAGACCGTGGAATTCGTAACGCTTCCTGAGTTCTCTTTTAAGCCGGATGTTTTCTTTCTTGAGTTTAGCCACCTCGAGTGCTTTTTGAATGATAATCCCCAGTTCATCAAGCCTGAAGGGCTTTGTGACGTAATCGAATGCCCCTGCCCTCATGGCCTCAACGGCATTTTTTACAGTTCCATAGGCGGTAATAATGATACAGGGGGTGTCGGAGTTCGGGGTGTCTTTCATAGCCTTCAGGACATCCATTCCCCCCATTACGGGCATGGCGAGGTCAAGGAAGATAATATCAAAGCTCTCTTTCCTTAACCTTTCAAGTCCGTTCAAGCCGTTTTCTTCCAGGGTAACCCTGTATTTTTCCGAAATCAGGAATTCGTTAAGGACATCTCTTACAGTAATATCATCGTCTATTATAAGAACACTCTTCATGGTACAGTTAATTTACAGTATATAGCTTTAAGGTGTCAACAGATTGACTGCTGCTACCATGGAAATTGTTGTCATGAAGGCTATTATCTGGTATGCTTTACTTATAGCCTGTGAATAAACTCAATAAGGGGCTCAGGCCTCAAAGGAGGAGACCATGGCAAGGGTATACATGCTTGGAAATGTCCTTCCCGGCAAGGACAGGGATATCCGGGATACCCTGAGGGGTATCAACGGAGTGGTGAATGCAGATGTTATTACAGGACAGTTTGATATTGTTGCAGTGCTTGAGGCCAAAGATATTAACGAGATATTCACGAGAATACTGAAGAAGGTAAGAAAGGTCAGGGGAATAACAAGGACGGAAACATTTATAGCGGTTGAGTAAAAGAGGCCTGGTTTTTGCCGGAGGAGAGACAGGGTTTGGAGATCGAAGACAGGAGGGCAGGCCGGATACTTGAGGTCGTAAAGGCCCTCAATTCCTTGACCGGGATGAAAGGGGAGAGGCACTCCAGAAGAGTCTCTCCTCTCCTCTAAAAGGACATTATGAGGAGTTTTCTATTTTCAGGAACAGACTGAAATCGCTGTGTCAGTCGGATATCAAGGAGATAGAGGACCTGCCTGTCCTGTTGAAGAGGCTGATGGGGAAGGGGATTCCTGATGTACAGGTAAGGATCGATCATGATTAAGTATAATAAAGTAAACTCATTAGCAGTTGTGTAAGATGGAAGAAAAGGACCGTTACTATTGGATTAATATTCATGTTGTTTGAATTATTTGAATTCTTGGTAATATCCGAATAAAAAGAATAGAACTTCAGAAGTGCAGCGGAGATAACCCTGGAGATTAAAGATGAAGAGCCTTGAAGAAATAAAAAAAATTCTTGAGCAACACAAGTCAATCATTGAAAAACAATTTAAAGTTAGAGAAATTGCCATCTTCGGTTCTTTTGTCAGAGAGGAGCAGAAAGAGATTAGCGATATAGATATACTCGTTGAATTTTATGAACCTGTTGGTTTCTTCACATTTCTGGAACTTGAAGAATATCTGACGGAGATACTCGGAATAAAGGTAGACCTTGTATCAAAAAAGGCTTTAAAACCCGGAATAGGTAAATATATTCTGCAAGAGATGATACAGGTTTGACCGGAAAAGACTACAGAGATTATCTTCAGGACATTCTTGATTCTATTATTGAGACTGATGACTTTGTCAGGGGCATGTCATTTGAAAACTTCCTTCTTGACAAGAAAACAGTAAATGCGGTTATAAGAAGCCTTGAGGTCATTGGAGAAGCATCCAAGAACATTCCTCAGTCTTTGCGAGACCAGCATCCCGATGTTCCGTGGAAGAAAATGGCAGGAATGCGAGATAAGC
>CAZXDE010000028.1:0-16192 GCA_964639515.1 uncultured Thermodesulfovibrio sp. | reverse complement strand
AAGGAGGAAAAATGGCGAAGGCAAAATTTGAAAGGACGAAGCCGCATGTAAACGTAGGGACGATAGGGCATGTGGATCACGGAAAGACGACATTGACGGCAGCGATAACGAAGGCGTTGTCAATGAAGCAGATGGCAGCGTATACGAGTTACGATGAAATAGACAAGGCACCGGAGGAGAAGGCAAGGGGAATAACGATACAGACGGCGCACGTGGAGTACGAGACGGAGAAGCGTCACTATGCGCATGTGGACTGTCCGGGGCATGCGGATTATGTAAAGAACATGATAACGGGAGCAGCGCAGATGGACGGGGCGATCCTGGTGGTGTCGGCGGCAGACGGACCGATGCCTCAGACGAGGGAGCACATACTGCTGGCGAGGCAGGTGGGGGTGCCGTACATAGTGGTATTTATGAACAAGACGGACCAGGTGGACGACCCTGAGCTACTGGACCTGGTAGATCTGGAGATAAGGGAGTTGTTGAGCAAATATGATTTTCCCGGGGATGAAATCCCGATAATCAGGGGGAGTGCGCTGAAGGCTCTGGAGAGTGAGAGCACGGATTCCGGAGCAGAGGAGTACAAGTGCGTATATGAGTTGATGGATGCGGTAGATGAGTACATAAAGACGCCGGAGAGGCCGATAGACAAGCCTTTTCTGATGCCTATAGAGGATGTATTCAGTATAAGCGGAAGGGGGACGGTGGTAACGGGCAGGATAGAGCGAGGAGTGGTAAAGGTAGGAGAGGAAGTAGAGATAGTAGGATTTGGAGAGACGCGCAAGACGGTTGCGACGGGGATAGAGATGTTCAGGAAGATACTGGATGAGGGAAGGGCCGGAGACAACGTAGGGGTGTTGCTGAGAGGAATAGGGAAGGAAGAGGTAGAGAGGGGCCAGGTGCTGGCAAAGCCGGGGAGCATAACACCGCACAGGAAGTTCAATGCAGAGGTGTATGTGTTGACCAAGGAGGAAGGGGGAAGGCATACGCCGTTCTTTAATGGATACAGGCCTCAGTTTTATTTCAGGACAACGGATGTAACGGGAATAGTGACGTTGCCTGAGGGAGTGGAGATGGTGATGCCCGGAGATAACGTAAATGTAGAGGTGGAGCTGATAACGACTGTGGCGATGGAAGAGGGAGTGAGGTTTGCGATAAGGGAAGGTGGCCGTACTGTAGGCGCTGGTGTTGTTACCAGGATAATTGAGGGAATTTTATGAAAATAGCAGTTACTTCAAGAAGAGGATAAAACGAGATGAGGGATATTATACTTTTACAATGTGCAGAGTGCAGAAACAGGAATTACTCAACCATGAAGAACAAGAAGAATACAACGGAAAAACTTCAACTGAAGAAGTATTGCCGTCACTGCAGAAAGCATACTTCTCACAAGGAGACAAAGGCGTAACGATTGACGATTGAATATTGACAATTGAATATTGAAACTAGAAGATTATCAATCGTCAATCGTCAATCGAAAATCGTCAATATTATTGATGGGCCAGTAGCTCTAACTGGTAGAGCGTCGGACTCCAAATCCGAGGGTTGCGGGTTCGAATCCTGCCTGGCCTGCCATATTTTGTATTATGAAAGGGCATGATGTCGGAACTGTTATTTAAATATATTTCAGGAACAGGAATCGGAAAATGTTAAAAGGGCTAAAGAATTTCCTGAGAGAAGTAAAGCTGGAGACAAAAAAGGTACTGTTTCCAACGAAGGCTGAATTGATAGGTTCAACATGGGTTGTTATTATATCCACCATTATTGTTGCAGTATTCCTTGGGACGGTTGATTTTATTTTGTCAAAGTTTGTGAAATTTATTTTAAGTTAAGGTAGGGGCAATGGACAAAAACTGGTACGTTGTACACACATATTCCGGCTTTGAGGAGAAGGTCAGGGATGCCATAGAGGATAAGGTGAAGAGAAAGGGGTTGGAGGATAAAATCTCCCGTGTGCTTATTCCGACTGAGCGTGTTGTTGAGCTTAAAGGCGGAAAAAAGAAAGAGACGGACAAGAAGTTTTATCCCGGATACATCCTGGTGGAGATGGTACTTGATGACGAGACCTGGCATCTGATAAGGAGTATTCCCCGTGTAACGGGATTTGTCGGTGGAACCAAGCCCTTGGCCTTACCCGTAGAGGAGGTCGAGATTGTCCTGCAACAGTTGGAAAGGGCCCCTCAGCAGCCTCCCAAAACACAGTACCAGCGGGGAGAGAATGTGCGTATAATTGACGGTCCGTTCGCTAACTTTGTGGGCGTCGTCGATGAAATAGATATTGATCATGGACGGTTGAAAGTGATGGTGAGTATCTTCGGAAGGCAGACACCGGTGGAACTCAGTTTTTATCAGGTGGAAAAGACATAGAATCACTAAATTAAGTTCTATAAAGAGATGAAACACGGCAATACGGGCATTACTAAACTTTTTTGATAACCTGGTTTCGTGTAACAAAACTTAAAAGGGAGGAACAAAATGGCCAAGGAAGTAATAGCGGAAGTCAGGTTGCAGATACAGGCAGGTAAGGCATCGCCCGCCCCGCCTGTAGGTCCTGCCCTTGGTCCCCACGGGATAAATATCATGGACTTTTGCAAGCAGTTCAATGCAAAGACCGAGGCTATGGGGGACACGATAATTCCTGCTGTCCTTAGTGTATACGCAGACAGGTCCTTTTCCTTTATCACAAAGACCCCACCCGCACCTGAGCTTATCAAAAAGGCGGCCGGGGTAATAAAAGGGGCTTCTGAAGCAGGGAAAGAGACCGTTGGGAAGATAACCATTGATCAGGCAAGGGAGATCGCCACGACCAAGATGCCCGACCTTAATGCCTACAGGGTTGATGAGGCTATAAATATCATAAAGGGCACGGCCAGGAGCATGGGCATCGAGGTGGTTGAAAATTGACGATTGGTTGTAGTTTGAGAGAATAGAGGATCGTCAATCGTAAATCAAAAAGGAGGACTTTGAGTTTTATGGGTAAAAAGATTATAGAGGCTAAAAAGAAAGTGGATGTGACGAGGGAATATTTTCTTGAGGAGGCTCTGGATATTATCAGGGAGACCTCTTTTGCAAAGTTCGATGAGAGTGTAGACCTTGCTGTAAATCTGGGGGTTGACCCCAAGAAGTCAGACCAGATTGTCAGAGGGACGGTATCTCTGCCTCACGGAACAGGCAGGAAGGTGAGGGTCCTTGTTTTTGCCAGGGGCGAGAAGGAGAAAGAGGCCCTTGAGGCGGGCGCTGATTATGTTGGTGCTGAAGACCTTGTTGAAAAGATACAGAAGGGATGGCTTGAATTTGACAAGGCCGTGGCTACCCCGGATATGATGGGGGTTGTAGGGAAGATTGGAAAGATACTCGGGCCAAGGGGATTGATGCCCAACCCGAAACTGGGTACCGTCACCTTTGATGTTGGGAAGGCGGTTAAGGAGATAAAGGCAGGCAAGGTTGATTTCAGGGTTGAAAAAGGGGGCATTGTGCACATGTCGGTTGGCAAGGTTTCCTTTGACAAGGAAAAACTTGCTGAAAATATAAAGGTTGCCTTAAGTGCACTTATGAAGGCCAAGCCCGCGGCTGCCAAGGGTAAGTATATAAAGGGTGTTGTTTTTTCCTCGACCATGGGGCCCGGGATAAAGGTTGACGTAACCACTGTTATAAAAAAGGCTGCTTAGTTGTTGGTATGCTGAATTAGTTGCACATTATGTCCGCTGCTACGGGGGGGTAACAACTTTGACTTTCATTATTCCATTTCAAGTAACTGAGACCTGGTTAAACAGCCTATAGTTAAAACAGCCATTAAATTGCCGTAAAGTCTCAAAACAGCAGAACATTGTTCTGTGTCCGGGTATTACCTGGTTAAATTTTGGTCAGAGACAGCAGGTTCAGATATTAAATGGCAAAGACGGATTCAGGATTTGAAAAATCATGAATCCTTAATCAGCTTGCCAGCCTGCCGAGGCCCGTGGAATTGCTGGTTGACGATTTACGATTTTTAAATTGTCAATTGTCAATATGAAATTGGCATTGTTGTCTCTGGGAAAGGAGGTAGAATCTGAAAACCAGAAAGCAGAAGTCCGATGAACTTGCGGAACTTAAAGAGAAGTTTGAACGGGCAAAGGGAGTGGTCTTTACAGACTACAAGGGTTTGACGGTTGCCCAAATCTCGAAGATGAGAAGGTTGCTCAGGGAGTCGGAGATTGACTACAGGGTAGTAAAAAACACCCTTGCAAGGATTGCTGCTGAAGAGACCCCTGTTTCCGTTGCAAGAGACTGGTTTGTTGGTCCTGTCGGCATAGCGATCGGATATGATGACCCGGTGCTGGTTGCCAAAAAGGTCATGGAATATGCGAAGGGCAACGAGACGTTAGGGGTAAAGGGTGGAGTAATTGAGGGTAAGTTTGTGGACCTCAAAGACTTGAAAGATGTGGCAAATCTTCCGTCAAGGGATGTTCAGCTTGCAATGCTTGCCGGTGCCATGGCTGCACCCATGTCGAAAATGGCGTCTCTCCTGCAGGCAACCATCCGGAAATTTGGTTATGCCCTTAGCGGGTTGAAAGAAAAGAAGGGTCAATAGTGCAGCAGGAATGACTGAAGACATGAGCTCATTGCTGATAATCGTTGACAAATAACAAATAACAATATACCTAAGGAGGATAGAAAGAATGGCGGAAGTTACAAAGGAGCAGGTTTTTGAGTTTATTGATAATATGACAATCCTTGAAATGTCACAGTTTATCAAGGAGTTTGAGGAGAGGTATGGTGTGGAGGCTGCGGCGCCTGTTGCTATGGCTGCCATGCCGGCAGGTGCTGTTGAGGCCCCTGCTGAAGAGAAGACGAGCTTTGATGTGATGCTTACAGCTATCGGTGACAAGAAGATTCAGGTAATCAAGGCTGTCAGGGAGATCACGGGGCTTGGTCTTAAGGAGGCAAAGGCCGTGGTGGACAGTGCCCCGGCACCTGTCAAGGAGGGTGTTACAAAGGATGAGGCAGAGGCTGTCAAGGCAAAACTTGAGGAACAGGGAGCAACTGTAGAAATAAAGTAAAACCGTTAATCGTTATACGCTATGCTGACGATATTGTCATATGTGTAGCGTATAACGATTTTACTGCTTTTGATACGTAATAACGTATTAACTAAATAACGAATGAATTTTGAAAGGAGAACCATGGAAAGGGTTTTAAGAGAAAGACTCAGTTTTGGAAAGGTTCCCCCCTTGTTGGATGTACCATACTTGATTGAATTCCAGAAGGTGTCTTACGAAAGATTCCTTCAGAAGGATATCTTGCCGGAGAAAAGGAAAGAAGCTGGATTGCAGGCTGCCTTCAGGAGTGTGTTTCCTATTTCCGACTACAATGAGACTGCTACTATTGAATTTATAGAGTATGCCATTAGAAAACCCAAGTTTACAATGAGGGAATGCCTTCATAAAGGTGTTACTTATGGGGCTCCCCTGAAGATAAAAGTCAGGTTAGACCTCTACGAGATCGATGAATCAAAGAACAAGGTGCTTAAGGAGTCAAGAGAGCAGGAAGTTTATATGGGAGAGATCCCGCTTATGACGAATACGGGTACTTTTATTGTAAACGGTACCGAGAGGGTTATTGTAAGTCAATTACACCGTTCTCCCGGTGTCTTCTTCAGTCCGGACAAGACAAAGACCCATGTAAGCGGCAGGCCTCTGTACACATCAAGGGTAATCCCATCGAGGGGGTCCTGGCTGGATTTTGAGTTTGATACAAAGGATGTTCTTTATGTAAGGATTGACCGCAGGAGAAAGATACCTGCAACGATAGTCTTAAAAGCCCTTGGTTACAGTAACGAGGACCTCCTCAACACCTTTTATCCCTCGGAAGTTATCAGAATCCTGGGGAAGGATGAGTTTACAAGGCCTTCTTCCGAGATACTTGCCGGTGTAAAGTCGAGGTTTGAGGTTAAAGCCCCTGATACCGGTGACGTGATCCTCAAGGAAGGGAGCAAGATAACAAAGGTGGCCCTCAGGAGGCTCGCTAATTCAGGTGTGGAAGAGATTCCGGTTGCCCGCGAAGAGATAATCGGCAGGATTACATTGAAAGATATTATAGACCCTGAAACCGGAGAGATAATCCTGGAGAGCAACGAATCCATAACCGAAGAGGTGCTTGACAGGCTGATCGCCCTGAAACTGGATTCCGTAGAGCTCCTCTTTATAGATAATGTAAGATACCTCCCGTCCTTAAGGGATACCATCATTACGGACAAGGTGAGCAGCCGGGAAGAGGCCCTTATCGAGATATACAAGAAACTTCGCCCGGGGGAGCCATCAACGGTTGAGGCTGCCGAGGAGCTCTTTAACGGGTTGTTCTTTGATGAGAAGAGATATGACCTTTCTCCTGTCGGCAGGCTGAAGATAAACAAGAAGTTGGGACTTGATATACCGTTGGAGACAAAGGTACTTACAGACAGGGACATAATAGAGATAGTGAAGTATCTCCTGAAGCTCAGAACCGGCCAGGGCGAAGTGGATGATATAGACCACCTTGGAAACAGGAGGGTGAGGGGAGTTGGTGAGCTGCTGGAGAACCAGTTCCGTATCGGTCTTATCCGGATGGAGAGGGCCATAAAGGAGAAGATGACACTTACCGAGCTTGAGGAGGTTATGCCCCATGATATTATAAATGCCAAGCCTGTAATGGCTGCTGTAAAGGAATTCTTCGGTTCAAGCCAGTTGAGCCAGTTTATGGACCAGACCAATCCCCTCTCGGAGATAACCCATAAGAGGAGACTGAGTGCCCTTGGCCCGGGTGGACTTACCAGGGAGAGGGCCGGGTTTGAAGTCAGGGATGTGCACCCGACGCATTACGGAAGGATCTGCCCTATCGAGACCCCTGAAGGGCCGAATATCGGGCTGATAACGTCCCTTGCTACCTATGCACGGATAAATGAATACGGGTTTATTGAAGCGCCGTACAGAAAGATTAAGGCAGGAAGTGTTACTGATGAAGTGGAATATCTTACGGCCATTGATGGGGAGAAGTATATAATTGCCGAAGCTACAACTCCCGTGGGTAAAAAGGGGAGGCTCGTCGGCGAGGCAGTACCTGCCAGACTTGCGGGTGACTTCAAGATGGTGCCACCGGAAGAAGTGCAGTTTATGGACGTTTCGCCTAAACAGGTGGTCGGAGTATCGGCAAGCCTTATCCCTTTCCTTGAAAACGATGATGCCAACAGGGCTCTCATGGGTTCAAATATGCAGCGCCAGGCAGTTCCGTTGCTGACCTCGGATGCCCCCCTTGTCGGAACCGGAATGGAAGGGGTTGCGGCAAAGGATTCAGGGGTTGTGGTGATTGCCGGAAGGTCGGGGATTGTCGAGAGTGTGGATTCAACAAGGATTGTGGTGAGGGTTACTGAAGACAGGGATCAGGAGTCGGATTTCGACCTGCTGGATCCTGAAGAGGGTGGCAGAGTTGATATATATAACCTTATGAAGTTCGCCCGTTCAAACCAGGGTACGTGTTTCAATCAGAAAGCCATAGTAAAACAGGGTGACAGGGTTGAAAAGGGTGATATCCTTGCCGACGGTCCATGTACCGACCTTGGGGAACTTGCACCGGGCAAGAATGTCCTTGTGGCGTTCATGCCGTGGGGTGGATACAACTTTGAGGATGCAATTCTTATATGTGAGAGGCTTGTGAGGGATGACGTTTACACCTCAATACATATTGAGGAGTTTGAGGTTGAGGCCCGTGAGACAAAGCTTGGGCCGGAAGAGATTACAAGGGATATCCCCAATGTGGGAGAAGAGGCGCTAAAAGACCTTGACGAAAGTGGCATAGTGAGGATTGGTGCGGAGGTTAACCCGGGTGATATTGTTGTCGGCAAGGTCACGCCGAAAGGTGAGTCTCAACTGACATCGGAAGAGAAGCTGTTAAGGGCGATCTTCGGCGAAAAGGCCGAGGATGTCAAGGACTCCTCTCTCAGGGTACCGCCGGGCATATCAGGTGCTGTGGTGGATGTGAGGATATTCTCGAGAAAAGGTTCCAGGAAGGATTTGAGGACGAAAAGCATAGAGGAAGATGAAATCAAGGAGCTTCAGAGGGACCTCGAGGAAAGGGTGCGTATTGCAACGGAGGAGGGATACCTTAAGGTAAGGGAGCTTCTTGCGGGACAGAACGCAGAGGATGATATAAGGATTCCAAAGAGCAGGGAGGTAATCTGTGAGAAAGGAAAGAAGATTACCGCCAGGCACCTTGAAAAGATAAAGGACCAGTACATCGGCAAGATCAAGGTGCAGAACCCTGAAGTGCAGAACAAAATCGAGCTCTATATAAAGCAGATAAAGGATTATACCAAGCAGCTTCAGTCGATATATGATGAAAAGGTGGAGCGCCTCAGGAAAGGGGATGACCTGTCTCCCGGGGTGAACAAGCTTGTAAAGGTCTATATTGCCATGAAGAGAAAGGTTCAGAGTGGTGATAAGATGGCCGGAAGGCATGGCAACAAGGGAGTGATAGCCATGGTTCTTCCAGAGGAGGACATGCCTTATCTCCCTGACGGTACTCCGGTGGATATAGTACTTAATCCTTTAGGTGTTCCTTCAAGAATGAATGTGGGGCAGATACTGGAGACTCACCTTGGCTGGGCAGCGAGGTCTCTCGGGATATATGTTGCTTCACCTGTGTTTGAAGGTGCAAGTGAAACTGAAGTAAAGGGATTACTGAAGAAGGCAGGGCTGCCTGTAAATGGTCAGGTCACACTCTGTGACGGCAGAACGGGTGAGCCCTTTGAAAGAACTGTTACGGTGGGCACCATGTATATGATGAAGCTCCACCATCTTGTGGATGACAAGGTGCACGCAAGGTCAATAGGACCATACTCGCTGGTTACACAGCAGCCCCTTGGCGGAAAGGCCCAGTTTGGTGGTCAGAGACTGGGAGAGATGGAGGTCTGGGCCCTTGAGGCATATGGAGCGGCCTATACACTTCAGGAGTTTCTGACCGTCAAGAGTGACGATGTCCAGGGTAGAGGAAAGATGTATGAGGCGATAGTCAAGGGGGAGGCGTCCCTTGAATCAGGGGTGCCGGAATCCTTTAATGTCTTGATAAAGGAACTGCGGAGTCTCTGTCTGGATGTCGAGATTTTAGAAAAAAGGAAGAAGGGGGAATAGATATATGGATGCCTTGCAGAGTGAATCAAAAGCAGTTAATAAAAAAAGTCCTTACATTGAGATGAAGTCCCCTATGGAAGAGATTTACTCCCTTTATCAGAAACCAAGGAATCCAAGGGATTTTGATGCAATCAGGATTAAAGTGGCCTCTCCCGAGAGGATTCGTGAGTGGTCTTTTGGCGAAGTCAAAAAACCGGAAACCATTAATTACAGGACATTCAAGCCGGAAAGGGATGGTCTCTTCTGTGCAAAGATATTTGGTCCGGTAAAAGACTGGGAATGCCTCTGCGGAAAGTACAAGAGGATGAAACACAGGGGAGTGGTCTGTGACAAGTGTGGAGTTGAGGTGATTCAGGCAAGGGTCAGGAGGGAGAGGCTCGGACATATTGAGCTGGCAACCCCGGTGGCCCATATCTGGTTCTTAAAAGGTGTTCCCAGCAGGATAGGAACCCTTCTTGACATGACCATGCGTTATCTTGAGAAGGTACTCTACTTCGAAAGTTACATAGTGATAGATGCCGGGGATACCCCCCTTAAGGAAAAACAGCTTCTCTCCGAAGAAGAGTATAAAAAGATGACCACAGAGCATGGAAGTGCGTTTAAGGCGGGAATGGGGGCCGAGGCCGTACGGGAACTGCTCAGAAAAGTTGATCTTGACGCTCTCAGTGTTGAGCTCAAGACAAGGATACAGGAATCCTCGTCTGTTGGACAGAAGAGGAAACTTACTAAGCGACTTAAGGTTATAGAGGCATTCAGGAGATCAGGGAACAAGCCGGACTGGATGATACTGGATGTGGTTCCGGTGCTTCCTCCGGACCTCAGACCACTCGTTCATCTCGATGGCGGGAGGTTTGCAACCTCCGACCTCAACGACCTTTACCGGAGGGTGATAAACAGGAATAACAGGCTGAAGAGGCTGATGGAACTCAAGGCCCCGAGTGTGATAATCAAGAATGAGAAGAGGATGCTCCAGGAGGCTGTGGATGCCCTTTTTGATAATACAAAACGTACGCGTGCCATGAAGACCTCATCCAAGAGGCCCCTGAAGTCACTAAGCGATATGATAAAGGGTAAGCAGGGACGTTTTCGTCAGAACCTTCTGGGTAAAAGGGTTGATTATTCAGGCCGTTCCGTTATCGTGGTCGGCCCTGATCTGAAACTCCATCAGTGTGGTCTGCCCAAGATCATGGCTTTGGAGTTGTTCAAGCCGTTTGTCTTCAACAAGCTTGAGGAGAAAGGCTATGCAACAACCATCAAGCAGGCCAAGAGGCTGGTAGAGATGGAGACGCCAGAGGTGTGGGATGCCCTTGAAGATGTAATAAAGGAACATCCCGTCCTGTTGAACAGGGCCCCGACCCTTCACAGGCTTGGTATCCAGGCATTTGACCCCGTGCTTGTTGAGGGAAAGGCGATAAAGCTGCATCCCCTCGTATGTACGGCCTACAACGCGGATTTCGACGGTGACCAGATGGCAGTGCACGTTCCGCTGTCTATAGAGGCCCAGATTGAGGCAAGGGTGCTGATGATGTCTGTAAACAATCTGCTTTCACCTGCCAACGGCAAGCCCATTGTTTTCCCCACGCAGGATATGGTCCTCGGCCTCTATTACCTTACAAAAGAGAGGAGGGGTGTTCAGGGAGAGGATATGGTCTTTGCAGATCCTGAAGATGTAAGAGATGCCTACAATGCCGGAGTTGTTACAGAACATGCAAGGATCAAGGTGAGGATCGACGGTGAATTGACGGAGACTACAGTCGGCAGGGTTATATTCGGAGAGATACTCCCGGAGGAAATCCCCTTTTCCTCTATCAATAAGGAGCTGAGTAAAAAAGAGATACAGAATCTTGTTGATCATTGTTACAAGAATATCGGCAGGAGGACGGCCGTCATATTTCTTGACAATCTTGAGAGGCTCGGTTTTGAGTATGCCACGAAATCAGGCATATCCATCTGCATAGAGGATATGCATATTCCATCGAAGAAGTCTGAGCTTATTAAACAGGCTGAACAGCAGGTTTTAGTGGTTTATAAACAGTATTCTGAAGGTCTTATAACTCACGGTGAGCGGTACAACAAAGTTATAGATATCTGGGCCAATGTTACCGAGAGGGTTGCTGAGGAGATGATGAAGGAGCTGGGTGCAGAGGATGGCAGGGAGTTCAGTGAAGAGGAGCTGATGGAGCGGAGGTCCTTTAACAGTATATTTATGATGGCGGATTCAGGTGCAAGGGGATCGGCTGCCCAGATAAGGCAGCTTGCCGGTATGAGGGGACTGATGGCCAAGCCTTCCGGAGAGATCATAGAGACGCCGATTACGGCTAACTTCCGGGAAGGGGTGAGTCCGCTGCAGTACTTTATCTCTACGCATGGGGCAAGAAAAGGTCTTGCCGACACCGCCCTCAAGACGGCTAACGCCGGCTATCTTACCAGAAGACTTGTGGATGTGGCACAGGATGTTATTATCACAGAGCATGATTGCGGAACCCGTGAGGGTATAGTGGTGACGGCCCTGATCGAAGGTGGTGAAATTATACAGTCCCTTGAGGACAGGATTCTCGGCAGGACTACTGCGGAAGATGTGAAGGATCCCTTAACCTCCGTGGTGATTCTCAAGAGAAACGGAGCGATAGACGAGGTAGCCGTCAAGAATATAGCCGATGCAGGTGTCGGCAGCATAAAGATAAGGTCTGTGCTGACATGTCGGACAAAGTTCGGTGTATGTGCTACCTGCTACGGCAGGGACCTCAGCAGGGGGGTCTTTGTTGAGAATGGAGAGACCGTGGGTATTATGGCGGCCCAGTCCATAGGGGAGCCGGGTACTCAGCTCACTATGAGGACATTCCATATAGGTGGAACTGCAACAAAGGTTATTGAACAGGCTATACTTGAGGCCAGGAACTCAGGCAAGATAAAGTTTATAGACATCAAGACTGTTCGTAACAGGGAAGGGGGTCTTGTTGTACTGAACAGAAATGCAACATTTGCCGTTGTGGATAACCAGGGAAGGGAAAAGGAGAAGTATAATCTTGTCTATGGCGCAAGGCTTCTGGTGGATGACGGACAGACAATCAAGATAGGCCGGAAGCTTGTTGAGTGGGATCCATATTCAGTGCCTATTCTGACAGAGCTGGGAGGCCGTATCGCCCTGGGTGATATAATGGAGGGCGTTACCGTGAAAGAAGAGGTTGATGAGGTAACCGGTCTCAGCCAGAAGGTCATAATTGACTATCCCCTGAATATGAGGCCCCGTATCTCTATAAAAGACGAGCATGGAAAGGCCACATTAAAGATACCGGGAACCAGTCACCTTGCAAGATATCTCCTGCCTGCCGGAGCGCATGTCCTTGTGGATAAAGGGGATATAGTGAGACCGGGCGACATACTGGCCAAGATACCGAGGGAGACGACAAAGACAAAGGACATTACAGGAGGGCTTCCGAGGGTTGCCGAACTCTTTGAAGCGAGAAAACCCAAAGAGCATGCGATTGTTTCAGAGATAGACGGTATAGTAGAGTTCAAAAATGCCCCCAAGGGACAGAGGGTTGTTGTGGTAAGGACTGGCGATAGCGTCAAGGAATATGTGATTCCAAAAGGAAAGCATGTAACCGTGCATGAAGGAGATTGGGTGCGGGCAGGGGAGCCCCTGATGGATGGGGCTGTAAACCCTCACAGCATACTCGATATCCTTGGGCCAAGGGAACTCCAGGCGTATCTGGTGGATGAAGTGCAGAAGGTTTACAGGTTGCAGGGGGTTACCATTAATGACAAGCATATCGAGATTATAGTAAGACAGATGATGAGAAAGATAAAGATTGAGGATCCCGGAGACACGGTCTTTCTGATAGGCGACCAGGTGGACAGGCTGGAATTTATTGAAGAGAACGAACGTGTCAGGGGCGAGGACGGAAAGCCTGCAACCGGTAAGCCCATGCTGCTCGGAATAACCAAGGCATCTCTGTCAACATACAGCTGGGTGGCGGCGGCTTCGTTCCAGGAAACCACCCGTGTCCTTACAGAGGCAGCGCTGGAAGGCAAGGTTGATGAGCTGAGGGGCCTGAAGGAGAATGTGATAATGGGAAGAATTATTCCGGCTGGAACCGGGATGTCGAGGTACAGAAACACATTTGTGAAGAGGGATACTCCCGAGATGAAAATGGAAATTCAGGAGACAGAAGAGCAGGAGGCATAAGGGTCCTGTTTAGTCGGGTTTGTCAGTGACAAAGCCGAAAGGGGGACAGAGACTGTCCCCCTTTCGGCTTTTTTGTTTTTGCATGGTTGCCGGTACAGTCAGGGCCGGGTTTATTGTAAAATAAGGAAGGGAACGGACGGCATTTTGAGGAAGAGGGCATTTCTTTCACTGGGACTCGTATTCCTGGTTATAATCTCAGGCACAATCGGTTATTCCATCATTGAAGGATGGACCCTCTTTGATTCTCTTTATATGACGGTCATCACCCTCTCCACCATTGGTTATCAGGAGGTAAGGCCACTCTCTTTTACGGGCAGGGCTTTTACCATCATCCTTGTCTTTGTCGGTGTGGGAGCGGTGGCATATGGTATCAATAACGGGATCAGGATAGTCTTCGAGGGCGAAATACAGAAGGCCTTTGGGAGGAGAAAATTGGAGAAGAGGCTCAAGTCGATTAAAGATCACTTCATTGTCTGCGGTTACGGACGCATGGGCAGGATAATCTGTCATGAACTGAAGGCCAAAGATGTCCCCTTTGTGGTTGTGGAGAAAGAACTGCCCGAGCTTGATCCGGAGTTTGATGCTGATAAAGAGATTGTCTTTGTTTACGGCGATGCAACCAAGGATGAAATTCTCAGACAGTCAGGTATTGAGAAGGCAAGGGGTTTGATTTCAGTCCTTTCTACAGATGCTCAGAATCTTTATGTGGTTCTGAGTGCAAGGGAGCTGAATCCGGCACTCTTTATAGTTGCAAGGGCGGGGGAGGAGGGTTCAGGGCAGAAGCTCCTCAGGGCAGGTGCCGACAGGGTGGTTTCACCTTATCATATCGGTGGGCTCAGAATAGCCCAGACAGTACTGAAACCTGCGGTTATGGATTTCCTGGAGTTTGCAACCAGGAGCGGGAATCTGGAGTTGCAGATGGAAGAAATCCCTGTTGAAGAGGAAGCGCTTATTTCAGAGAAAACCATCCATGAGACCGGGGTCGGCAGAGAGCTTGGTGTTATTATTGTTGCCATCAAGAGAAAGGATGGTGACATGAAATTTAATCCCGTGCATAATACGCTCATCAAGGCCGGGGATACGTTAATTGCAATGGGAGAGACAGAGAAGCTCAAGGCCCTGGAAGAGCTGGCGAAAGGCCGGGGGGAATCATAACTTTTTAAAGGCTTCTTCAAAGAGCCCGTTCAGCTTTCTTGTTTCATGGTACAGCCTGTCGAGGATCTCCGACACTTCCTTTTTGCCAAGGGTTGATGTCTTCTCCGACCATTCCCTGTAAACCCGTGCATGTTCATCATTATGCTCCATCCAGTGGTGAAGCAGTTTTTTCAGCTTTTCAAGGTCGTCCATCTCTTCTCCTTTTTAATGGTTTTTTACAGATTTTGTGGCAGTATCGAATGAACACAAATAATTAAAAGTAGATTAAAGATTTATTTAGACAGGATTAACAGGATTTTTTCATTATTTTTAAACAGGCGTGATTCTGCCCTTTTCCAACCTGTAAACCCTGTCTGTTGCACCCCTTAAAAACTCATGGGAATGACTGATAATTATGTAGGTATCTACGTGTTCCTTCAGGTAGCTCAGGAATCTCTCCCTTGTTGTCTCATCAAGCCCGGCAGTCGGCTCATCAAGCAGAAAACACTCCGGATTCATTGCCACAACCGTGGCAAGGGCAACAAGCCTCTTCTCGCCACCTGAGAGGCGGTAAGTTACCTTTTTTTCAAAACCTTCAAGTCCCAGGGCCTCACAGGTCTCTCTTACAATAGTCCGGGCTTCTTCATGTGATTTGCCGAGATTCAATGGCCCAAAGGCAATATCCTCCTCAACCGTCGGGCTGAAGAGCTGGTCATCGGAGTCCTGAAACAGCAGCCCGATCCTCTGTCTCACCTCGCTGAAATCCTCTTCTGTTTTCCTTACCTTTTCAAATACCCTTATTTCTCCGGATTCGGGCCTTAACAAACCCATTACAAGATGAAACAATGTGGTTTTCCCGGCGCCATTGGGACCGATCAGGCCGATCCTGTCACCCTTTTTCAATGAGAAATTCAGGTCATTAAAGACCTGATTTCCATAGGGGTAAGTGAAACTCAGATTTCGTAGTTCTATCAAGTTTTCCTCCATCTGCCAAGTGGAAATCGCAGCGCTTCCAATAACCATTTATCTCCGGATTCGGGGTTTAAATAATTGCCAGCATGACCGTTACCACAGCCATCGACAGACCGAATACCACATCTCCTTTCCGAAGTCTGAAATGGCTTGCTACAGGGAACCTGCCCTTAAAACCCCTGCACAGCATTGCCTGGTAAATCCTCTGGGACCGCTCATAACTCCTGACAATCAGCATTCCTACGAGATACGCGTATGTCCTGTATGTATGCATGTTTGTGCCTGCCTTAAAACACCGTATCAGCATGGCATTTTTCAATCTGCTGTATTCTTCATGCAGGACGGTTATGTACCGGTAGAAGAAAAAAAATAAGTGAACAAGCTTGTCGGGTACCTTCAGGTGAATAAGTGCATGGGCCAGGGAGAAGATTTCCGAGGTGCCGAGGATTGCTATCGTTGCAAGTACAATGGCGTTGGTTTTCAATGTGATGGAAAGGACATAGAGGATGCCCTCCCAGGTAGCTGTCAGCGGGCCGATCTGAAAGACCGCCTCTCCGGGATAACTGAAAGGAATAAAGACCCATAACAGAAATACAAACACATTTACGGCAACGAGCCTGCTGAGGAGTTTTCTCATGTCAAGCCTTGCGAGGGCTGTCAGCAGGGTGGAGGCTAACAGGGCCGCAAAGGGGCCCTCTTGTCCGTGCATGACGGCAATAACCAGGACGTACGGAATTATGGCCAGAAACTTTACCCT
>CAZXDE010000027.1:0-16252 GCA_964639515.1 uncultured Thermodesulfovibrio sp. | reverse complement strand
GTCCAGTGTGTTTATCGCCTTGTATGCCATGGCAAGCGGAAGGCCTCCGATTGCATAGTAAAACATTGGTGCAATTACGCCGTCCGAGACATTTTCAGAAAGCGTCTCCACGGTTGCCCTCAAAATACCCTCCTCATTCAATCCCTCCGTATCCCTGCCGACGATATGTCCAAGCTGCCTCCTTGCAGAATCAAGGTTGGATATTTTGAGTTCAGAAAGCACGTTTCCCGCAGATTCCCTCAGCCCCCTGAGTGCAATAGTCAGGGAACCGGCCAATGCAATGACAATATCGTTTGCAGAGATTATACTTAATATCGAGACGTCCCGGAATGCAGAGGATACTGTTTCAGTAAAGAGATAAGTTATAAGATATGTTGTCCCCACCACAACCACAACCACTACTCCCCCCGAGACCTTTTCAGTCACAGCACTGTGGCAAAACCTTCTTGCCCGCCCTTCAAGCCACGCTATGAACTCCCCGATACACCTTATCGGGTGTGGAATCCATCGGGGATCACCAATGAGCGAATCCACTAAAAAGGCCAATACAAGCTGTGCAGGCACTCCACCAAAGATCATCTTCTGTCTCAACCCCGGCTAATGTGTAATATAAATTCAACCCCTGTATCTTAGCCCAATACAGATGATTCTTTCTCTTTTCAGGGCTGGGCACTCCGGGGTCAATCCTGACGGCAGCCTCTCCGTACCTGCTGCATCCCTTATTATTCCAGCTTTCCCCTTCGCTCGAAACCCTGTAGTTGTAAGGGTATTTTTACCATCCATATATTGTCCGGCTTCGGTATAATATTTCAGGATACCCGGTAGCCGTCGGTAAATTTGTGTTGAGTTTGCAGCAAAAGTCCCGGTTATTCAAAGAGGTGGGGAATACCGGTAATTTTTTTTAAAACCTGAAACCATGAGGGGGGGTACAATGAGTAAATTTCAGGACAATGTGGAATTGGGTGATGGTGCACAGTTTTGGGCCTATGTATCGCCGGAAAATGAGACTTCAAAGTATGTTGCCAAATGGCAGGTCAGGTTTGAACAAGCCGAGGCTAATTGGACGGGAATTATAGATTCTGATAATCCTGAGGAGATTCTGCAGACACCTAACCTGTCAGGGATATTCAAAGTAACAGTCAGGGTTTCAGGTCATGAATTTGAAGAAAAGATTCTCACCCCGAAGCCCGGCAGTAATCCGGATATCTGTTGTAGTTCAAACTGCACTGCTATAGTAGGTATTGTCGCTACGGAAGGAGGGTTTGGGGTTAACTATTGGACAACGTGGAATGCTATATGTTGCTGAATCTGTCGGACATGGTAAACATGTATGGGGAAGTAAAGTTTGCCGGTCACCCAGGTGCCGGCGATAACTATTTAACCGGTAAATAAATGCAGGGTTTTTAACTGGACAAGGGAAAATGTCATGACGGGTAACTATTTAAAAAAACTCCTGACAGGGGGAGAACCGGAATCAAGAGACGGCTGGATTTATCTGAAGATTGCAGGAGAACCATATCAGCGCGGCTTTCAGCATGGTTACTACCTGGCCTCTCAGATAAAAGATGCCATAAGAGTAAACAGGTTTCTGGCCAGGTGGGATACGGGAATGGAGTGGGATTTCTTTATTGAGAAAGCCAATGAGCTTTTCCCCCGGCATATTGATGATGAGTTCACCCAGGAACTGCAGGGCATTGCCGATGGTGCCTGTGCCAACCGTTTCCTGACCGGTTTTGAGGAGATTCTGACCTGGAACAGCTACCAGGAGTTGCTGGGTTACTGGTGGCCGATGTATAATAATTCACAACCGCACAGGTTTAAAAATGCACACCGCTGCAGTGCATTTATTGCAACCGGTAATGCCACCAAAGACGGCAATATTGTCATGGCCCACAACTGCTGGGACAGGTATGCCGCCTCGGATCACTACAACATCATTCTGGATATCTATCCGGCCGACGGATACCGCTTGCTTTTTCAAGCCGCTCCGGGCTATATTGCCAGTACCATAGACTGGTGGATAACCGGAGCAAAGCTGGTTGTGGCGGAAACCACCATCTCCGGTTTTTCCGGTTTTGACAATAAAGGCGAGCCGGGATTTTACCGTTCCCGCAAGGCATGTCAATATGCCCAAAGCATTGAAGACTGGAAAAACAGGATGTGGAAAAATAACAATGGTGGTTATGCCGGTAGTTGGCTGTTAGGGGATATTAAAACAAAAGAAATCGCAAGAGTTGAGACAGGATTGAAATATCTTGGTTTCGAGAAAAAGGATGACGGTTTTTACAGCGGTTATAATGTGGCTGCCGACCTGAGGATCCGCAACCAGGAATGTAGCGGCAATAGTTATTCCGATATCCGTTACAACGGTGCCCGCCGCTTGCGGTTTATGGAGCTGCTCGACAAGGAGGGCGTTGATGTGGATATTGATAAAGCCAAAGAGATCATATCGGACCACGGGGATGTTTATCTTCAGAAGCAGGATAATCCCTCTTCCCGGACAATATGCGGCCACCTGGAACTTGACGATGCAAAGTATGGCAGTCATGCCGGTCAGGGGCCTTATTATCCGTGGGGAGCGGGCGATGGTAAGGTCGTTGATTCTGCCATGGCAGAAAATATGAGTTTTCAGGCCCGGTGGGGGCATGCCTGTGGCATGCCGTTTGACGCGAAAGCCTTTTTAAAACAACACCCTCAATATACCTGGCTGGAGGGGTACATGAGAGACCGTTCCACTCGCAACTGGCAGACATTTGGAGGTTTGTGAGAATTAACAATAAAAGGAGGGTATATGAAGAGCTACCGTAAGGAGCTATGGTTTGAGGTGCCAACCCGGCGGGCCTTTATAAACATTACCCCTGAGGTTGAAGCGTGTCTCGGGGAGAGCGGTATCAAGGAGGGGCTTGTGCTTGTAAATGCCATGCATATAACGGCCTCTGTCTTTATCAACGATGACGACCCCGGACTTCATCACGACTATGACGTCTGGCTGGAAAAACTTGCTCCCCATGAACCCGTCTCCCAATATCATCACAATGTTGGAGAGGACAACGCTGATGCCCATTTGAAGCGGCAGATTATGGGCAGGGATGTTGTGGTTGCCGTGACTGATGGAAGACTCGATTTTGGTCCGTGGGAACAGATATTTTACGGGGAGTTTGACGGCAGACGGAGGAAAAGGGTTTTGGTCAAGATTATCGGGGAATGATTATAGCCTGGAGGCGGCGGCCGGATTCGAACCGGCGCATAAAGGTTTTGCAGACCTCCCCCTTAGCCACTTGGGTACGCCGCCAAGAAATCATCGTGAAGCTAAAAACTCCTTAACTCCTCCACTCCATAACTCTTTTCATCTGTTTCTTAAATGGAGCGGGCGACGGGATTCGAACCCGCGACCCCAACCTTGGCAAGGTTGTGCTCTACCACTGAGCTACGCCCGCATGAAGTTGTTGAATTTCCCTCGAGGGCTTTTAATTAACAGGAAAAGCTTTTCTTTAATTGATATCCGCTTGTGTACTGCAAGTTATATGTTTTTCAGTTGGTCCTCTTTTCCGATTCGAGGGAGTCAAGGATCTTTAATAGATGCTGTGTTTCCCGTTTGTATTCTTCCAGCTCACTAACCCGTCTCTCGAGTTCATGAGATTTATACTCGAGTATCAGGCTCATTTCCTGGAGTTTCTCGTCATAAAAGGTCTTTACATGCTCAAGCTCGGCCTTGAGGTATCTGCACCGGGTCTTGTAACGAAATAAATTTCCGGTTTCCCTTATGCGCTTTGCCAAAAGTGTGAGAGCCTTCATGCATATAAAAATATCATAAACCCCTTGATTGTGTCAATTGCTAAAAAGAGCTTTTTATGTTTAAACTATTCTGATGTATCCGGATTACAGGACATTTTTGAGTTTAACGGACACTGGTAACCTTATACCTGTGTACAGAGAGATACTTGCAGATATGGAGACCCCTGTATCGGCGTATCTGAAACTCTTTACGTCGCCTTCTTTCCTGTTTGAGAGCGTTGAGGGGGGAGAGAAGTGGGGAAGGTATTCCTTTCTCGGCATATCTGCGAGAAAGATAATCCGGGCAAGAGGAAAGAATGTTGAGGTTGTTCAGGATGGCGAGACAATAAAAAAGTCGGTATACGCTGATCCCCTGGATGCCCTGGAAGAAGAGCTGTCCTTTTATAAACCTGTTGCGGTTGAAGGACTGCCCGGGTTTTACGGCGGACTTGTGGGTTATATAGGGTATGAGATGGTCAGGTTTTTCGAGAGGGTGCCGGACAGGGACAAGCCGTCTCTCGGGCTTTCGGACATGTATTTCATGATGCCCGACATTGTCCTCATATTTGATAATCTGAAACAGAGTTTGAAGATAGTCTGTCCTGTGCATGTTGAGGGTTCTCCGGATATGGCTTACAGGAAGGCTGAGAAGAAAATAAATGATACAATTGAGAGATTAAAGACTGTCCCCCGGGTTCCAGAGGGTTCCGGGAAACGCTCCTCAGGGGAAAAGTTTGTCTCTTCCTTTGGGCCGGAGGGGGTTTTTGAGGAGGCGGTCAGGAAGGCAAAGGAGTACGTATGGGCAGGCGATGTTGTGCAGGTGGTTGTCTCACAGAGGTTTGAGCGTGAGTGTGCCGTAGAACCCTTTAATATATACCGTGCCCTGAGGGTGATAAACCCTTCGCCATATATGTATTTCATGGATACGGGTGAGGCCCGGATTGTGGGTTCCTCTCCCGAGATACTGGTGAGGCTTGAAGGAAGACATATAAACCTGAGGCCTATTGCCGGTACGAGAAAGCGCGGGCTTAGCGAGGATGAAGACAGGGCGCTTGAAAAGGAACTGCGGGAAGACCCAAAGGAGGTTGCCGAGCACATAATGCTTGTAGACCTTGGCAGGAATGACGTGGGAAGGGTTGCTGAGACAGGCAGTGTGAAGGTCACGGAGTTGATGTCGGTTGAGAGATACAGTCATGTAATGCATCTTGTATCAAATGTGGAAGGCACCCTGAAGGAGGGTCTCGATGCCTTTGACGTATTCCGTTCCTGTTTTCCTGCCGGTACTGTTACAGGTGCCCCAAAGGTGAGGGCCATGGAGATTATCGATGAGCTTGAACCCGTCAAGAGGGGGCCGTATGCAGGAGCAGTCGGTTATTTCGGGTATTCGGGAAATACGGATACATGCATTACAATAAGAACTATTGTTATTAAAGATAGTAAACTATATGTGCAGGCAGGTGCGGGTATTGTAGCTGATTCCGTTCCTGAAAACGAATACAGGGAGACCATTAACAAGGCCCTCGGCATGATGAAGGCCGTTGATATGGCAGAGGAAGGACTTTGAGTGATTGACTGGAGTTGAAACATGTTGCTGATGATTGATAATTATGATTCCTTTACCTATAACCTTGTTCAGTATTTCGGTGAGCTTGGTGAGGAGGTAAGGGTATACCGTAATGACAGGATAACGGTTAAGGAGATAGAGGAGCTCGATCCGGACAGGATTGTTATCTCACCCGGTCCGTGTACTCCAGGGGAGGCCGGGATTTCCATAGATGTTATCCGTTACTTTGCCGGTAAGAAGCCCATACTTGGGGTCTGTCTCGGTCATCAATCCATAGGTGCAGCCTTTGGTGGAGAAATTATTAATGCACCGCAACTGATGCATGGAAAGACATCCCTCATATACCATGACGGCAAGGCCATATTTAAAGGATTACCCAATCCCTTTGAGGCTACCCGCTATCACTCCCTTGTTATTAAAAAGGAGACACTTCCGGAGTCCCTTGAGGTGAGTGCCTGGACAAGGGAGGGCGAGATAATGGGGGTGAGGCACAGGGAGTATGTGATTGAAGGAGTACAGTTTCACCCTGAGTCAATACTGACAACGGTTGGCAAGGATCTGCTGAGGAATTTCCTTAACCCGGGCAACAGGTGGCCGGAGGTTACTAACCCCCATGACCTGTGAACCCCTGCCTGACAGGAGGATGAAATGATCAGAGAGGGAATCAATCTGCTTGTTCAGGGCATCAACCTTTCGGAGACCGAGATGGCTGAGTGCATGCGGGAGATAATGGAGGGTAAGGCAACCGAGGCCCAGACAGGAGCCTTTCTTGTTGCCTTGAGGATAAAGGGAGAGACTGTTGAGGAGATAACAGGGGCCGCAAAGGTTATGAGAGAAAAGGCTGCAAGAATAAATGCACCTGACGGTGTTGTGGACACCTGCGGCACCGGCGGAGACATGGCCCGGACCTTTAACATATCAACAACTGCAGCTATTGTAGTGAGTGCGTGCGGGGTTCCTGTTGCCAAGCATGGGAACAGATCCGTCTCAAGCAGGTCGGGAAGTGCAGATGTGCTTGAGGCCCTGGGGGTCAGGATAGACCTTTCCCCTGAAAAGGTGCAGGAGTGTCTCTTTGAAACAGGTTTCGGCTTCCTCTTTGCCCCCCTGTTTCATCCTGCCATGAAGTATGCTGTGGGGCCACGAAGGGAGATGGGCATAAGGACGATATTCAATATACTCGGACCCATTACCAACCCTGCAGGTGCAAAGAGGCAGACCGTCGGTGTATTTACGGACAGGCTTACTGAGCCCCTTGCCCGAGTCCTTGGTAATCTTGGTGCTGAGGATGTGATGGTTTTTCATGGTGAGGATGGGCTTGACGAGATCACGATCACCGACGGCTCGAAGGTGAGTCGTTTCAGGAATGGAATTACAGAAAATTTAATTATTGCCCCTGAGGACTTTGGTTTTAACAGGGCTCCTGTTGAGTCTATTGCTGGTGGAGATGCCCGGGAGAATGCTGAGGCCACGATGACGATCCTTAAGGGTGAGACGGGTCCGAAAAGGGATATAGTTGTAATGAATGCATCCGTTACGTTGATGGTTTCGGGCAGGACGGATGACATTAAAGAGGCGTCCCTGATCGCCCGGGAGGTTATTGATTCGGGGAAGGCATTGAAAAAGCTGGATGAGATCGTAAGGACGACCCAAAGACTTGCATCATAAAGAGCATAAATACAGAAAAAACAGGGATGGGTTTAAGGAAGAGGTAAATGGGCATACGGGTAGCGGTGATAGGTACGGGATATCTCGGTAGGCACCATGCAAGGGTTTTTTCGGAGATTGAAGAGACGGAGCTTGTTGGTGTTGTGGATATTGACAAGGAGCGGGCAGGGGAGATTGCGGAGCAATACCGCTGTCAGGCGTTTGTAAACTACAGGGACGTCCTTCCGTATGTGGACGCCCTCAGCATTGTAACTCCCACTACAACGCATCATGATATAGCCATGAGCTCTCTGCAGGCAGGGAAGGACCTCCTTGTTGAAAAGCCCTTTACCCGGACGATAGAGGAAGCAGAGGCCCTCATTGCTGAAGCGGAAAGCTCCGGGAGGATTATCCAGGTGGGACATCTCGAGAGGTTCAACCCGGTAGTGCTGTATATTGAGGATAAGTTAGAGGCCCCGAGGTTCCTTGAGGCGGAGAGGCTTTCTCCCTTTCTGGGCAGGGGAACGGATGTGGATATAACCCTTGACCTTATGATACATGATATTGATATCATACTCTCCCTCTGCCGCAGCCCCATTATAGATATCAAGGCTGTTGGCGCAAAGGTGCTTACTGATAAAATCGATGTTGCCAAGGCCTGGCTGGAGATGGAGGATGGCACAAAGGCCCTTGTTACTGCAAGCAGGCTTTCTCCTGAAAAGAAGAGGATTCTGAAGGTTTTTCAGGACTCGGAATATATAATGCTTGATTACCGGAACCTTGAGATATTCAGACACAATAAGGATTCCTCCGGGACCATTCGGAGAGAGGAGATCAAACTGGACTACAGTGAGCCCCTGAAAGAAGAGCTCAGGGATTTTGCAGGCTCTGTAATAAACGGAAGACAACCCAGGGTAACTGCCCGTGACGGGCTGGAGGCACTGAAGGTGGCGCTTGAGATAAACAGAAAGATAGAGGAGACGATATGATTCCAATGGTTGACCTGAAGGTTCAGTATGAGGCCCTGAGGGAAGAGATACTTGAACAGATTACCGAGGTACTTGAAAGCTGCAGGTATATCCTTGGCCCAAAGGTGGAAGAACTCGAAAAGAATATCGCCGGCTACCACGGCGTTAAAGAGGCTGTGGGTGTGGCTTCAGGGACTGATGCCCTTAACCTGAGTCTCAAAACACTTGGTATTGGTAAGGATGACGAGGTTATAACCACACCCTTTACCTTTTTTGCCACGGTTGAGGCAATCATATACCAGGGGGCCAGACCGGTATTCGTAGATATAGACCCCGACACATTAAACATAGACCCTGAAAAGATAGAGGAGAGGATAACCGGCAGGACAAGGGCGATAATGCCGGTGCATATGTTTGGTCAGCCCGCGGATATGGAGAAGATAGGAGAGATTGCCTCAAGGCATAATCTCTTTATTGTAGAGGACTGTGCCCAGTCCTTTGGAGCTCATATAAAAGGCAGAAAGACCGGAAGCTTTGGCGATGCAGGGTGTTTCAGTTTCTACCCGAGCAAGAATCTCGGGGCTTACGGTGACGGCGGTCTCATTACCACGGACAATGAGAGGATTGCCGGGAAAATGAGGGTGCTCAGGAATCACGGCTCAGAGAAGGGATATATCCACCAGGCTATCGGTCTTAACAGCAGGCTTGACGAGATTCAGGCAGCCGTCCTTCTGGTAAAGTTCAAAAGGATTGACCGGTATCTGTCTCTGAGGAGAGAGAAGGCACGCGTTTATACAGAGCAGCTTGGTTCAGTAGTGCAATGCCCTAAGGAGAGGGAGGGATTCTATCATGTCTACCATCAGTACACTATAAAGAGCCCCCTCAGGGAGAGGATTAAGTCTTACCTCTATGAGAAGGGCATCTCTTCCGTTGTATACTATCCCATTCCCTTACACCTCCAGGAAGCCCTTGCAGGGTCAGGATACAGGAGGGGTGACTTCCCTGTTGCAGAGAGGGCTTCACTTGAAGTGCTTTCACTGCCGATATATCCCGAGATCAGTGAGTCTGCCCTGGAGAAGGTCTGTGAAGCAGTCAGGAGGGCAGTTGCATGAAGGGGGCAAGCCATCCTGATAGCCGGCCGGCCTGCTTGTGTGTCTCCAGCCATGACTGATGTATTTATAATCACAGGTGAGTCTTCAGGAGAGCTTTACGGAGCGCTCCTGGCCAGGGCATTGAGGTCTTTAAAGGAGGATATCCGCATCTGTGGCGTTGGCGGCGAGCGGATGATGGCCGAAGGGGTAGAGCTTATAGCAGGCATTACAGGTGCCTTCGGCCTTATTGAGGCCGTCTCATCCATAAAAACCCTTCGGGATGTATTTTCAAAAATAACGGAAAGGCTGGAGCGGGAAAGGCCGGCCGTTGTAGTTCTTATAGATTTTCCTGATTTTAACCTCAAGGTTGCCCAAAAGGCCAAATCTCTCGGGATCAGGGTGCTCTACTATGTGAGCCCCCAGGTATGGGCCTGGAGGAGAAGGAGGATCAGGAAGATCAAGGCACTCTCCGACAGGATTGCAGTGGTCCTCCCTTTTGAGGAGAAGATCTACAGGGATGCAGGCGCGAATTGTGAATTTGTGGGGCATCCGATAATGGAGGAGATAGAGAATACAAAGGGGAGTAAGGGCTTTATAAAGGAGCGTCTGGGCTTAAGGCCCGACAGGGAGGTCCTTGCCCTCCTGCCGGGAAGCAGGCGACATGAGTTAAAGAGACTTATGCCCCTGTTTATAACTGTAATTCAGTGCTTTAAAAGAGATCATCCCAATTTTCAGTATATCCTTCCCATGGCCCCAAACCTCTCTACCGTTGATTTTCAGGAATGGTCCGGCGTGCTTGAAGGGCTTGGAGTGAAGGTTGTAAGGGGAATGGCGACCGAGGTGCTTTCCGCCTCTGATCTGGCCCTTATAGCCTCGGGCACTTCAACGCTTCAGGCAGCACTTTGTAACGTTCCGATGGTGGTTGTTTACAAAGTCTCTCCCTTTACATATTTTATAGGAAGGATGCTCGTCAATGTAAAATATATAAGCCTTGTCAACCTTCTGATGGACAGGGAGGTTGTTAAGGAACTGATTCAATACAGGGCGACTACAGAGAACGTTGCCGGGGAACTGGATCGGATAATAAACGATGACCAGGTCAGCAGGTATATGACGGAGGCATTCAGGGAGATCAGGTCCTTTTATGAAGGCAAGCGGGCATCACGGAGGGTTGCTGAGATGATAGGCGAGATGTCGGGGTGGATAAAAGTGGATAATGAGAAGATTTAACCTTATGCGCATGGTATACAATCTTTTTTATACTTTCAGTCTGACCCTGCTTTTGCCGGTACACTTATTGAAAAGACCCCCCCATCTTAGGGGGAGATGGTTAAAGGAGAGGTTTGGCTTTGTCCCTTTAAGGTTAACCCGTAAAGGGGACGGGAAGAGGCCTGCAGTCTGGATCCATGCTGTTTCTGTAGGCGAGGCAATGGCTGCCAGGCCCCTGATTGAAAGGTTGAGGGCAGTGGCTGATATTATCGTCTCCACGGTTACGGATACAGGTCGGAAGGTTGTGCAGGACTTTATTACCGATGATGAGGTCTGTATTTATGTGCCCTTTGATAGTCCGTCTGCAATTAAAAAGACGGCAGGCCGTATAAGGCCCGACATGCTTGTGATAATGGAGACGGAGCTGTGGCCGAACCTGCTTAAAACCATCAGGTCGGAGGGTATCCCGATACTGATGGTCAACGGCAGGATATCCGATGGTTCATTTTCAGGTTACAGGAAGATAGGATTTTTTATGAAGGGTATGCTCGGGATGGTGGATTTCTTCTGTATGCAGACCGCCGGGGATGCTGAAAAGATCATGGCCCTTGGAGCACCTGAAGAAAAGGTGCGGGTTACGGGAAATCTCAAGTTTGATATCACCCTGCCTGCGGATATCCCGGCCTGGTGTAAGGAACTCGGCAGACCGGTAATTGTAGCAGGAAGCACCCATGAAGGAGAGGAGGAGATTATACTTCATGCGTTTGATGGAATAAAGAGGACTTTTTCAGGAGCAACTCTCATAATCGCCCCAAGACACCCTGAAAGGTTTGCAGAGGTTGAGAGACTTTTAAGGGCGAGGGGATGTGATTTTGCCAAAAAGTCCGACGGTTTTGTCAGGGGAAAGGATGTCGTGCTCCTTGACACTATAGGTGAGCTCTCATCCGTTTACGGTTGTGCAGATGTCTGTATAATCGGCGGGAGCCTGATACCAAGGGGTGGACATAACCTTTTTGAACCGGCTTACTGGGCAAAGCCGGTTGTGTGTGGCCCTCATATGGAAAACTTTCCCCTTGCCCGGGAATTCTTTAAACAAGGCGCTGCTGTTGAGGCAGGAGCAGAGGATATTGACAGGGTATTGCAGGATATACTCTCAGACCCTGTCCGTGCAAAAGATATGGGCAGGCGAGCCAGGGCACTGTATATCAAAAACTCAGGGGCTGTTCTAAAGACCCTGGAAGTGGTGGATAGCCTTTTTAAAAATATCCGACCGGATATTACCCGATAAACCGCTATCCTTTTTTTAATGCCTTTAGAAGTGTTCTTGAGAAATTATCCACTAAAAAGGGGTTGAATTCAGAGCCGGCATTTTCCCTCATCAGTGCGATAATCTCCTGTATCTGCCAATCTCTTTTATATGGTCTCCTGCTTCTCAGGGCGTCAAAGAAGTCGGAGGTGGCAATGATCTGGCTGCAGAAGTGCTGTTCTTTCCCGCCTGCATTAAGTTGCGGATATCCCTGGCAGTCATATCTCAAGTGGTGCTCGAATGCTGCAATAGGTGCAAGTTGTGTCAGTCCATTGATTTTAGCAAGGTATCTGGCCCCCTGGAGTGCATGCAGCTTTATTTCTTCCCACTCTTTCTTGTCAAGCTTGCCCGTTTTTTCCAGGATGTCCTTTGAAATAAACAGCTTGCCCACATCATGCAGTAAGGCTGCTATTCCGATGTCGTGGAGCAAATCGTCCCTGGCCCCAAGTGACTCGGCCTGAAACATGGAAAGGATCGCCACATTGGTAGCGTGTGTGTAGGTATATTCACTGTAAGCCTTGACAGGGCTTATCAGTTTAAGGATATTTGCCTCCCGCTTGAAAGTGACGATAAAATTGACCACGATCTCCTCAAGTCCCGAGATATTGAGTTCCTTATACGGCGAGATGTTCTGGTATATCTCCTTTACCTTTTCGACCTGCTCTGATGAGAGGTTTTTAAGGTCACTCGCCATCTTGTTTTCCATTATCCTGACGTCGACAATCCCGGTCTTTATGTGCGGGTATGTCCTTAGCTTTTTGTCGGGGTCACTCAGGTCGGCAATGAACTGTTTGAGCTCTGAGTAGGAAATATCTCTTAAGAAATCAATACGTGAGATCCCTTTTCTCTTTAGTCTCTTGATTAAATTGCTTCCAGGGAGTCCTGCATTTCTTACAGGGGCCTTGTTTACAACAAGGTTGTCCTCTACTATCATTATCTCGATGCTGTCCCGGTCCGTCAGGAGTTCGTTCAGGATGGCGATGGACTTTTTGGTCAGGTTGTCCACGGATATATGATCTTTTGAGTAGAGTGAACAGTTTGATATAGCGGACATTAAGGTCGGGATAAATGTCTTTGCATATGCCATTTCAGCCGCTCCTTGCCTTCCTGATTTTCAGGGACTCGTGTCTTATGTGTTCGTTTCTGGACATCAGTCCCTTCTCTACAAGGTCTTCAATCTCATCGATCGGGTAATGCTTAAGTGAGCTGTATATCGCCTCCCTTAGTCGCTCGACAGCGCCTTTAAACAGGATGCTCCTGATTGAAAGGGTATCCCTGATGGTGTCCAGGGCACGCGGATCTCCTATCTGGGCAAGGGCTTTCACCAAGGGGATCTTTTCGTGGATATCCTTGCCGGTTATGTCTTTTTTCCTGAGCATCCGTATTAGATCGGGAACCACATCTCTTACCTTAAAGATTCCGGAAATAGCTATGGCCTGTTCAACCACCTCTTTGTTTTCCGATTTGAGGTATCCCCTGAGTGCATTGATGCCATAACTGTCCCCTTCTTTCAGCAGACACTTGATTGCCTCAAAACTGACCTTGGGGTTTTCATGGTGACAATAAGGCCTGACATGCGGAATCACTTCCTTTGTTCCACACTCGCCAAGAATAAACAGTATGTTTCTCTTGACAAACCACCTGCTGTCACTGATATGTTTTACGGCAACAGGAATTACCCTCGCTCCAAAGTGTGTTATCAGGCTTATGAGAAAATGCCTGATTGTTTGTGATTCCTCATCAACGAGTGCATCCATCAGGGGGGATATAATCCGCTCTCCGTAATAATCGCACAATTGCAGGGCATCTTCTCTTGCCTGTCTGCCTATAATCCTGAGGGAATCAATGAACTGTGAGATGAATTCCGGAGACTTGAAATCTTTAAGGGCGTCTGAACTTATATCCGGGAATCTCTCTTTTGACAGATTTGATTCCAATACCTGCAATATCTTCAGCACCTGACCATACTGGCCGGTCTCTATAAACTGACCTGCCTCTTCTCTCATTATATTGACAAGGTATTCATATTCTTCTTCCAGGATCAGATCATATGAGATAAGTTCCAGTATTGTCTGATTAAAACATTTCTCAACATACTCATCACTGCAAGCCTTCCTGAGTTCCGCCAATTCCCTTGCTGCAACTTCCGAGACATCAAACCTCAGAACTCTCTCTATCTCTTTCTGGTATACATCCGTCACATAGGATTCAAAGTCACCCGTACCCAGCAGGTTTACAACATCCGGGGAGAGGAATATATCGTCTGCAATAATGCTGTTACCAAAGGTAGTGTCTTCAGAGTCAACCCGATAAAACTTCGAAAATTTATCAAGAAGATTTTTAAGGGCTGACGGGATGGTCACTTGCTGTTCATCGATAGCGCTGAGCAGTTCTATAATCTTGTCTACCGATATCTCTCTGATTGCCCGTTCAGTAGACCTTATATCCATGGAGACATTTTTGACTGCAGAGGAGAGGAACTGTTTCTTTAATTCAGGCCGGAGTTTGCTGATAAAATCAATGAGCCTTGTCAGTTCCCTGCTGGAGAAAGTTGCTTCCGGAGACGTATTCATGTAAGTGGTAACCACCCTCTCACAGCCCTCTTCCTTAATCTCCCCGGGATTGGTCGTATTTAACATCTCTGCAAGGGCTTCAGGAGGGATTTCCTGTATTATGTCTGAGGCGCCTTCCGTTTGCAGGGTGCCGTCAATCAGCCCGCGTATATAACGTTCCCACAGGCCTGTTCCCGAACCTTCTTTTTCCGTCCTGCCTTCACCAAAAGAGAACGCATCATAGTCTATGAAGCCCGTCTTGATATGGATCAGGTTGTATTCTTTTACAGTCTCCTGAAGGGCTTCCGGGGCCAGGTCGGTAGCATCAATTGAAAGAAAACGGAGAAATTCATAAAGCTCCTCTTTTGGCAGGCCGGATATGAAGGTCACATAGGCGAGGTTTATCCCGCTTAAGTGCAGGGCGAATTCCCTGTAAGCAGTGTTTTTTTTGTCAATGACACTGTCATCGATAACAATTGTGTCCTTTGCAATAGCAAAGGTTATCTCGGGCCTCAGTTCAAAGAGCTTTTTCAAAGAGTCAAAAGCCCTGTCTAATGACCTCTCTACCGAGGGATGACCGGCAGGATAGATATTTACATTACGGCGTGAGACATTTAACTCAAAGATGGCCTCACTGAGTAATTGCGCATCAAGGGGGAGTATTTCCCTGTCGTCAGCCATGTACTAATTTTAACATAAAAAAGGTAGTATACACTATAATTTTTGTCTGCTTATGTCTTCCTCACGTCCTGAAACGAGCTGTTCTTCATACAGTCTCAATCAGTTTCTCTGCAATCTGTACGGCATTCAGGGCTGCACCTTTTCTGAGGTTGTCTGCCACTATCCACATGTTGATGCCGTTTTCAATAGATTCATCCTCCCTCACCCTGCCGATATAAACCTCGTCTTTCCCGGCTACATCAACGGGGAGTGGATAAATATTCTTCTCGGGGGCATCAAATACTACAATCCCGGGGAAGGCCGCAAGCAGTGCCCTGACATCATCGGCTGCAAGCTTCTTTCCGGTCTCCACATTAACACTCTCGGCATGACACCTGAATACAGGGACCCTTACGGTTGTAGCCGTTACCCTGATTGACTCATCTCCCAGTATTTTTATGGTCTCGTTGATCATCTTCATCTCTTCTTTCGTATAACCGTTGTCAAGAAAACCGTCAATGTGAGGCAGGACGTTAAAGGCTATCTGGTGCGGATAGACCTCACACTCAACAGACCTGAAACCAAGCATGTCCGTGGTCTGCTTGAGAAGCTCGTCCATCGCCTTTTTCCCTGTGCCTGAGACGGACTGAAGTGTAGTAACAACCACCCTCTTTATCCCTGCAGCATCATGTATCGGTTTAAGAGCCATCACCATCTGAATGGTTGAACAGTTCGGATTTGCAATTATGCCCTTGTGTCGGCTGATGTCCCCGGGATTGACCTCCGGTACCACGAGTGGCACCTCGGGGTCCATACGCCATGCAGAGGAGTTGTCGATTACCACACATCCTGAACGGGCAGCCACAGGTGCCCATGTTTTTGACCTTTCCCCACCGGCTGAAAACAGGGCGATATCAACTCCCTTAAAAGAGTCCTCCTCCAGCAGGCTGACTACCGTCTCTTTTCCCCTGAACTCTATCCTAGTGCCCGCTGACCTTTCAGATGCAAAGGGGAGCAGCTCTTCCACAGGAAAGTGTCTTTCCTCAAGAACGGATATCATCTCCTCACCAACAGCGCCTGTAGCGCCAACAACGGCAACTCTATATTGTTCTTTTTTCCTAAGCATTATTTGCGGCTCCTTTATGTTTTAAAATTTTTCGTAATAGTTCAGCAGCCCTTATGAAACAATGAACAATGGATTATTAAAAGTAACCCCCTTAATCCCCCTTAACCTAAGGGGGAGACTATACCACAACAAATGACATTAAGGAAGGAAGTTATGTTGGACCCTTAATCCCCCTTAACCTAAGGGGGTTACTATACCACCCCTCTTAGGTTAAGAGGGGCCGGGGGAGTTATCCAGTCAATCCCTCATTCAAACCCTTTCTATTCCTTATGTCCCCAAAGGGGGAGGGGGGTGAACTATTACAATTTTTCTTAATTTTATCTGTCTCCTGCCCCTTTACATACTTCCCTGCTTTTTA
>CAZXDE010000026.1:9707-16315 GCA_964639515.1 uncultured Thermodesulfovibrio sp. | reverse complement strand
CCTGCATGACCAAAGTTCACTATCTTTATGCCATTCTCTTCTGACAGCTTTCTCAAAAAGATGAGCATATCCGGTATCCTTGTCCTTGGCACAACTATATCCTCGCTTATCTTGGTCGGTGCTATACTGTGAAGTGCCGGAGAGACCGCCCTCCTGCATTCCCAGAGGTTATTTCTTGATGCGTTATCCTCGGCAACCGTTACCTCGGCCCCATGTGCAGTACAGACCTCTACAACCTTTTGGGACTCCCTCTGTACGGTCTTGAGATCACCGTCAAGCTCTATAATAAGCAGTGCCTCTGCATCCCTGAGGCCGCAGGGCTTGTAGGATTCGGCAGCCTGGACGGCCTCCCTGTCCATAAACTCAAGGGTTCTGGGAATCACCTTTGAAGATATGATCCCTGAGACCACGTCTCCTGAGGCCCTCAGGTCGTCGAAAGATACAAGGAGTGTAACGATGCTCTGGGGCTCGGGGAGTATCCTCAGACGTATCCCGGTTATAGTGGAAAGGGTTCCTTCCGATCCGACAAGGAGGCTCTTCAGGTCGTAACCAACAACACCCTTGGGTGTCCTTACGCCTGTCTGAATGAGCCTTCCGTCAGGCAATACAGCCTCAAGGGCCATTACATAGTCTCCTGTAACACCATACTTTATTGCCCTTGGCCCGCCTGCGTTTTCCGCCACATTACCACCTATAGTGCAGAAATTCATGCTTGCCGGGTCAGGGGGATAAAAATATCCCCTTGAGCCGAGCTCCTTCTGGAGCCGCCCGTTTATAACCCCGGGCTCCACAAGTACCGTCAGGTTGTCAGTGTCAACTTCAAGAATCCTGTCCATCCTCTCAAGACTGATGACAATCCCGCCCCTGCAAGGCACTGCACCGCCTGTGGTACTGGTTCCGGCGCCCCGCGGAACCAGGGGTATGTCGTTTTCGTAGGCGAACTCAGAAACCTTTACGACATCTTCCGTCTCCTCAGGCCATACAACGGCCGCCGGCATCCCCTGAATCCTGGATGCATCGAAACCATAACAGATGAGGTCCTCAGGTGAGGTACTCACCTTATCTTTCTTTAATAGTCCGTAGAGTCGCTGCATTTCTTAAGGTAGTCGATTATTTTCTGAAGGTCTGATTTCCTTTTGTCCGACAGCCTGACAAAATTTACTGCGACTTCATATACAGGCTGGAAATCGCTCTGTATCTGTCTGCTCTCTCTCAGGTTTGACCTTATTACACTGCCGTCAAGGCCTACCCTGGCATCACCGATGTTCAGGTTAACACGGCACCTGCTGTTGGTATTTAACCTTTTTGTTATCAGGAAAAGCATTCCGTTAAGGCTGATATCTATTATCTCGATATCAGCCTTAAGGATAATATTGCCCTCCACATTGCCCTGCACACTAAACCTTTTGAACTGTCGTCTTTCCATATGAAAATCCTGTTTAGCCTGTCAAACCAACTCGCTGTATATCAGAAAAACCCGCATAATCACGGGTCTCTTCAGACAAATTCCATTGACAGGACTTTTGAGATACCGGGTTCCTCCATGGTGATCCCGTACAGGTAATCAGCGGCTTCCATTGTTACCCTGTTGTGGGTTATTACTATAAACTGTATATTTACCGAGAGGTCCTTGATCATGGCCTTGAATCTCTCTGTATTGGTCTCGTCAAGGGGAGCGTCCGCCTCGTCAAGGATACAGAGGGGGGTGGGTTTTAAAAGAAACCCGGCAAAGAGGAGCGACAGGGCCGACAGGGCCTTCTCCCCGCCTGACAGGAGGTTGAGATTCTGGAGTTTCTTACCCGGGGGCTGGACTATTATGTTAATCCCCGACTCGAGGATATCGGCCTCATCAGTAAGTCTGAGCTCTGCACTGCCCCCGCCAAAGAGGAGTTTAAAGACCTCACCGAATTTCCGGTTCAGCAAGTCAAAGGCCTCCTTCAGACGTTTTCTCGTGGTCCTGTTTATTCGTGTGATGGCCTCCTGAAGCTCTGTAATGGACTGGACTATATCTTCATTCTGAGCGGTAAGAAACTCATGTCTCTCTTTCAGTTCCCTGTATTCATCCAGGGAGCCAAGGTTTACATGGCCCATTGCCTGTATCTTCTCCCTCAGCTCCAGTACCTTCTGATGGTCTTCCTCTTCAACTTCAGAAGTGGATATATCTGTACCGGCAAGGTCTACCTGGTATTTTTCCCTTATGCCGTCAACAAGATTCGAGATCCTAAGAAGCAGCTCCGCCCTTAAAACCTCCTTTTCATGTACCTCATTGCCCAGCCTCTCGATCTCCTGCCTCTCTCTCTTCAGGGCTTCATCGTCGGTAATAACGCTCTCACGCTCATCCCTTATAGCATCTCTCTTCTCAGATAGCCTTTGTCTGAGGGTGCCGGCACCTGAGACGGCCTCTTTCAGTCTCTCTTCAAGCCCTGCGGAGCTATCCCTTTTCTTCTGTACGATCCTGCCGTTATTCCGTATCTCTTCCTCAAGGGATGTCTCTTTCTTCAGAAGGCCGTCTATTTCCCTCTGAAGGGCTTCCCTCTCCCTTGTTATAGAGCTGAGTCTTTCTGTATATCCGTTTATCTCAACCTTCAGGTCAGTCAGCAGATGCCTCTTTGCATCAATCCCGGAACGCCTCACAGACAGTTCCTCCTGCAGGAGGCTGAGCCCTGATTCAATAGTCCTCTTGTGCTCTTCCTCGGAACCGACCTCCTCTTTCTTTCTTAAAATATCCGCTTCAAGACCATCGAGTTCCTTATGCAGCTCCTGTATGTCCAGTTGTATAAACCCGAGTTTCTTCTCCAGTCTGTCTCTGTCCTCAGCAAACCTCCTCTCAGAAGCCTGAAGCAGGGAGAGTTCCTTTTCATGGGATACAATTTCGGAGTCTACCTCCCTGAGGAGGGATTTTAACTCCTCTATTCTCTGATCAGCTTTGGAAATTGATGCCTCAACCTCGGCAATTTCGTTACTGTTTTTCTGAACGGATGCCTCAAGCTCCCGGAGATCCCTCCTGAGTTTAAGTATGCCGGAACCACTACCGCAGAGCACTGCACCTCCGGGCTCAAGCACCTCCCCGTTTAAGGTAACCACCCTTACGTGCAGGGGCAGCCCCTCTTCACCTTTCAGCAATGCAATGGCGCTGTCCATATCATCCGTCAGCAGATAGTCCTTCAGCAGGGATTTGACAAGGGGGGTGTAATTGTCCCCGGAGCGGACAAACGAACCGAGAACCGGAGCAACCTCTCCGTTTTTCATCTGCCATTCACTGTTTGTTGTTTGCTTTTTTTCGTTACTCATCTGCCATGAGAGGAAGGCGGTTCTCGGCAGGTTGCCACGATTGACCAATTCCACGGATTTTCTTATATCCTCTGTTGTTGATACTATAAACCCCTTTATCTTATCCGACAGTGCAGCCTCCACGGCCTTCTCATATTTTGGGTCTACCTCTACCACCTCTGACAGGGACGCCAAAAGGCTGATACCGGCCTTCTGAAGCATCTCCCCGTCGAGATTTCCTGTAACCATCTCCTGAAGGGACTGAATCCGCGACCGCAGTGAGGCCCCTTCCTCCCTGAGTTCCGACCTCTTATGTCTCAGTTCCTCCACACCCTCTTTTCGTTCTGAAATCTCTTTGAGATATTCATCTCTCCTGTCCCTCCATTGATCAAGCGCTGCACTCCTTTGCCTGATATCCCCCTCTACACGCTCTATCTCCGCTTTTAACTCCGATACCCGCCTCCCGGTCTCCTCGGCCTCTCTTTCAGAGGTAGAGGCCCTTCTTGACTGTGCCTCGTGTGTAGTCTCAAGCCTGTTCAGTTCATTTCTTAACAGGCCAAGGGAATCGGTAAACCTGAAAAGCTCTCTCCGCTTGTCGTCAATATCCTCTTCGAGCGAAAATATCCCCTCTTCCGCCTCAGAGACTTCCGCCTCACGTTGAGATAAAGTCTCCTTCAGGGAGTCGAGCCTGGCCTGGATATGTGCATCTTTCCCTGAAATCTCCTCGGCACGCAGCCTTTTCTCCTCCAGCAGGTTTCTTGTTTCTTCAATCCGCCCCTGAAGGGTGATAATATAGTTACCAAGGTGCTCAATCTCCGTCCTGTTTACGGCTATCGTCCTCTCCATCTCTGCAATGCTCTTCTCTATGGTCTGAAGGTCTGAGTTTATTGCATCCACCTCTTTTTCCTTCTCGACCATAAGTATCCTCTTTTGCTGCAGGGATGACTCCAGTTGAGCCATAACAGCCCTCTTGCGGACCTCCTCCGTCTTCAGTACATCCAGCGCCCCTGATACCTCCTGAAGGGACTGATTCATCCCGGTATATTCCCTCTTTGATGTCCTGAGTTCAATCTCCTTCAGGGCATCAGTCAGCCGCTTGTACCTCTCGGCCTTTTTTGCCTGACGGTCAAGGGAATTAAGATGACGTTTTACCTCCGAGATAATGTCAGTGACCCTCTGAAGATTCTGCCTTGAAGATTCCAGCTTGCTCTGAGCCTCGGCCTTCCTTACCTTATACTTCATCACCCCTGCCACCTCTTCTATCAGGAACCTCCTGTCAACAGGCCTGGCATTAATGATCTCACCTATTCTGCCCTGCTCCAGCACGGAATAGCTCTTCATCTCAAGGCCGGTATCAAGGAACATCTCCCTGATATCCTTCAGACGGCACGCCTGTTTGTTTATAAGGTATTCACTCTCACCCGAGCGGTAAAGACGCCTTGTGACCGTTAACAGCCTCTCACTGCTGTTGCCGTTGTCCTGTCCGTCCGGATACAACCCTGACACAAAGAGGGTTACCTCTGACATACCCCGGGGCTTTTTTGTCTGGGAGCCGTTGAATATCACCTCTTCCATCTTCTCTCCCCGCAGGGACTTTGCGGACTGTTCCCCCAGCACCCAGCGGAAGGCGTCGACTATGTTGCTTTTACCACAGCCGTTTGGACCGACAATGCAGGTCATTCCCGGATGGAGGGTAAAGATGGTCTTTTCTGCAAAAGACTTAAAGCCTGTCAGTTCAATCTTTTCAACTCGCATTTACAGTGATTATACCTTCAATTCTTTAAATCAGGCAAGGGGACGGCATATCCTTCCCATGATTGTCAAAGACGGGATAATATGCAGGAGGGGCCTTTTGGCTCTTCAGGGAAGTGTGCCGATCTTTTGAGGAGATTAAAGAGAACTGAAAATGGTATTATTTAAACGTGAATATTCAGAGACTTCTCCGAAAAAACATCAAAACATTAAAGGCTTACAGTGCAAAGGAAACCCCCTGCAGGGTGAAGCTCGATGCCAATGAGAGTCCCTACGGATTCCCCTCCTTTCTTGAACCATTGAAAGGCATACGGACTAATCAATACCCCGACCCTGAGGCAAAAGAGCTCAGGCGGGCTGTGTCAAGGAGGTGGAAACTGAGAGCCGGCCAGATCCTTCCCGGCAACGGCTCCGACGAACTCATATCCTGTCTTATCACCACATTCGGAGGCCCTGTCCTCTTTCCCACACCTACGTTCTCAATGTATGGCATTACTGCACAGGCACTTGGAGAAGAGAGGATTGCCGTCCCGCTTGACAGTGCATTTGATCTTGATACTGAAAAGATGATCAATGCCATAAGAAAGTATCGTCCAAAACTCGTCTTTCTAAGCTCCCCGAACAATCCCACCGGCAACTGCTTTTCCGCTGAAAGAATACTGAAAATCCTGAATGCCTCAAGGGGCATTGTTGTTATTGACGAGGCATACCAGCCCTTCTCAAGCAGGAGGGGAATGCTCAGACTGCTTAAGGATTATGAAAATGTAACAATAATGAGGACCCTGAGCAAGGTCGGGTTTGCCGCCCTCAGGGTTGGGCTCCTCCTTGGCAGCGAGGACCTGATCGAGGCCGTCAACAGGGTAAGGCTGCCGTTTAATGTCAACACCCTCTCACAGGCGGTTGCAGTAGAGGCAATAAAAAACTTTGGAGAGATAGAGAAGACTTTAAGGATAATATGTAGTGAAAGGGAGCGGCTGTTTGACGGGCTGATGGGTATGGAAGGTATAACCCCTTATCCTTCAGAAGCAAACTTTATACTGTTCAAGGTAAAAAACGCCCCTGCCGTATATAAGAAACTCCTTTCAAAAGGGGTGCTGGTCAGGTACATGGGCGCTGCCCTGAAGGACTGTTTGAGGGTCACTGTGGGAAGACCTGAAGACAACGGCATCTTCCTTGAGGCATTAAATGAGGCCACTGGATGATTCGAGATTAATACAGTCCGAGGGTCTCTTTCACCACGGTCATGGTCTCCCTTGCCACCCGGGTTGCCCTCTGCACTCCGGATGCGACTATCTCCTTCACTAATTCCGGTTTTTCAGAAAACTCTCTCCTTTTTGCCCAGATAGGCTCAAGGACCTTAAAAATATTCTTTATAAGTATCTTCTTGCAGTCTATACACCCTATTTTTGCCTCCCTGCATCCCCTGGCCACCTCCTCAATCTCGGCTTTTGAAGAGAATATCCTGTGCAGCTGAAACACAGGGGACTTTTCAGGATCTCCCGGGTCGGTCCTCCTCATCCGCTGCGTATCAGTCACCATGGTGAGTATCTTCTTCTCCACAACCTCCGGCGGGTCGTTCAGGTATA
>CAZXDE010000026.1:0-9607 GCA_964639515.1 uncultured Thermodesulfovibrio sp. | reverse complement strand
TTGTATTCCAGCCATTCAAGAAATGCCGTATCAATGGTGTTCGTCAGGAAGCCGTCAACTAATTTATTGAAGTTCAGGATATGCTCCCTTGTCCTTTTTGCCGAGTATTCCGTAGCAGTCTTTGTTGTCATCAGGAATGCCCAGTCACTGCTTTGAGCCAGCAGCAATTCCCGGGTTAATTGATTCAGGACCCTTTCCCTTACAGGGTCCGTCTCGTTGTAATGCTTGTTTGCAAGGCCCTCCAGTGTATCGGCCATATAATGCAGATGCCTGTAAATCCAGTCATTTTCACTATTGAGCCACACATCATAATATCCCTCGTAACCCCAGGATGAAGGGCCTGGAGATATTACCTGATTTCGCGGATGCAGACTCAGGTATTCCGTGGGTGTTATTGCCTTCATAAACCTGTTTTTATCAATCTCGCAAAAGAGATGGTATAGGAAATCAGGCCCCTCAAACCACCAGTGTCCAAAAAGTTCAGCATCATAGGGTGAGACCACAACCGGCGGTCTACTCATAAGGGCACCCAGCGTTTCCATCTGTTTTTTTCTTTCAGAGTGAAAATGCACAGCATGCTCAAAGGCTTTTTTATGTGCTGCTACCGGGTCATAGGGCTCCTTAATATCAGTTGAGCCGGTAATCCTGTAATATTTAAGCCCTGTAAAGGTCCGGATTCCGTCCGGACTGATGTGCGGTTTAATATACTCAAAGTCGAGATCAAAGCCCACATCCCTGTAAAAATCCCGGTAATTGAAATCACCGGGATACCCTTCACTGGAGTCCCACACCTGTTTGGAAGATTCAGGGTCCCTGCCGAATGCCGCTACGCCATTCATTGTGTAAACAGGTGCATAAACTGAATACTTTGGTGTGGGCCTGCCATTCATCAATCCGTGTGAATCCAGAAAGAAAAACTTTATACCATACTTTTTCAGCACCGCGTCAAGCCCTTCAAAGTAAGCACATTCAGGCAGCCAAATTCCCTCCGGTGCCCCCCCGAAATGTTTATTATACGAATCTGCTGCCACCTTAATCTGAACTTCAACCGCCCTGGGGTTTACACCAAGCAGGGGCAGAAAACTGTGAGTGGCCCCGCAGGTGATAATCTCTATCTTCCCCAAATCCCTGAAGTGCCGATAACCGTTTAATACATTGTGATTCAGGAAATCTATAAAAAAAGACTTTATCTCTTTAAGTTTATTGTTGTAAAAGCAGGCAACAGGCAGAAAATCCCTGTCATCGTTTAATCTGTTAATCTCTTTTTCAGACAGCTCAATGAGCTTATCCAGGTGTTTTGCATATTGCTCCGTGAGGTATTCGTCCGAGAGCATCTCTAACAAAGGCGGAGTTATTGACACGGTTAATCTGAAGTCAATCTTTCCGTCAACCATCTCTTTCATCTTCATAAGCAGGGGGATATATGTCTCGGAAATGGCTTCAAAAAGCCAATGCTCCTCTAAAAAATAGTCGTATTCGGGATGTTTTACAAAAGGCAGGTGTGAATGCAGTACAGGAATCCAGTATCCTTTCATGATCTCCTGCTAATTAGGAATTTTTGGTCCTTAATGTTTCGCTGGAAGCAGAAATTCCACGTCCGGCTCCTGATTCTTCATAATAGTTCCGGAGGGCCGTCTTTTCTGCAATACCGGATGATGATATATCACGAGCGCCCTCACTTCCCGATACCCATACAGTGCCTCCAGGGCCTTTTGTCTTTTCCATCCAGACTTCACCTCCTGTCCCTGCAGTCTCAGAAGAAGGCACTAAAGCAGTTCTTGTTCTCAACAGCCCGGCAAATTCGCCATTATTTAATATCCCGATCTCTGCAACAAGGGGTTTAAATGACGCAGGATACCTGATATAGTTTTTACCAACCCTCGCTTTTACTTCAAATGAACAGACCTCTTTCCGGCTGTCCCGCCCGAAAACCTTTATCATTAATTCAGCAGAACCGATATTTAATTCACGGAGTCTGCCATTGAGTAATTTATCCGTTATTTCCCAGTAGACAAAACTCATATCAGCATTAACCGGCATTATTACAATCGTATCAATATTGTAGCCTTTGGGAAGATCTTTACCTTCCAGGCTGTTTTCAGACTCTTTCCTGACCTTTTGTTCCATCATTAACCCCGGGGGTCTTCGATTTCAAGCGGGTAAAAACTCCTGAACCTCTAAAAAGAACTTTTTTCCCAGTGGTAAGCTAACAAAAGGCTGTAGTCCCTGTCAACCTGAGGTACGAAACAGTGAAACTCCCCCTCCGTCTTTATTAATGTTGTATCAGGTTTTTCCTTATGGTATACTCTCTTTAGTTTACCTATACTGTTAACAAATCAGGGTTTTCCGTAATTTTATCAGAGCTTTTTAAGGAATAAACACATGTTTATTGTCATGGTTGCAACAGAATGTGCTCCGGTGGCCAAAGTTGGCGGTCTTGCTGATGTGGTCTTCGGACTCAGCCGAGAGCTTGAGGTGAGGGGAAATTCCGTCGAGATTATTCTCCCCAAGTATGACTGCATGAGATATGACCATATTTACGGGCTTCAGGAGACATTTCATGACCTCCGGGTCCCTTTTCATGATCAGTGGATACACTGTTCCGTCTTCTTCGGCTTCGTACATGGAAGAAGGTGTTTCTTTATTGAACCCCATTCGCATAATAATTTTTTTAACCGCGGCATTTACTATGGGAATCCGGATGACCCGGAACGGTTCGCCTTCTTTTGCAGAGCGGCACTTGAATTTATGCTCAAGTCAAACAAGCAGCCCGATATCATCCACTGCCACGACTGGCAGACGGGTCTTGTGCCTGTACTCCTGTTTGACATATTTAAATATCTGGGCATGACCCATCCCCGTGTCTGCTATACCCTCCACAACCTCAAACATCAGGGCGTAACAGGAGGGCACATACTGCGTGCGATCGGTTTAAACCGGCCTGATTACTATTTCAGCCAGGACCGTCTTCAGGACAATTTCAACCCCTCTGCAATAAATCTGATGAAGGGCGGGATCGTTTATTCCAACTTTGTAACCACCGTATCCCCGGGATATGCATGGGAAATACAGAACACGGACCTCGGGTACGGCCTCAACCATACCCTGCACGTGCATGGCCGAAAGTTTGGAGGCGTCCTCAACGGCATTGATTACGATGTATGGAATCCTGAAATTGACCGCTATATACCGTATAATTACGGCATTGACGGACTTGACGTCAAGTACGGCAATAAAGAGGCGCTTCGCCACCGGTTGTTGTTACGGCAGGATTTTAAACCTCTCATTTCGTATATAGGCCGGCTGGATCACCAGAAAGGGGTCGACCTTATAAAGCATGCGCTCTTTTATGCACTGGATAACGGTTGTCAGTTTGTGCTGCTCGGCTCAAGTCCCGACCCCGGAATCAATGACTCTTTTTGGCACCTCAAACATTATTTAAACAATAATCCTGATTGCCACCTTGAGATAGGATACAATGAAGAACTGGCTCACCTGATTTATGCCGGTGCTGATATGATAGTTATGCCAAGCCTGTTTGAGCCGTGTGGACTGACACAGATGATCGCCATGAAATACGGCACCGTCCCCATTGTAAGGGCAACGGGTGGATTAAAGGATACCGTCTTTGATGCCGACTATTCGGACAAGCCATATAATGAACGAAACGGGTATGTATTCAATGATGCAAACCGTGAGGGACTGGAATCCGCCATGCACCGTGCTATCGGTATGTGGCATGCATATCCGCAATACTTCAGGGACTTGATGGTAAACGGAATGAGGTACGACTATTCATGGAACCATCCCGGCCGGAATTATATGAATATTTATGAGTATATCAGAGAGAAGTAACCCCAACGCTTCTCAAAGACATACCCTGCTCATTCAATCCTCCAGCTCCGGATCCCTCGTGGTTATAAGCACGATGCCCTCTCCCGGCTGCAGTTCATATGAAAACGGTTCCGGGATATAGTCAAGGGGATTTTCCGGAGATACATCATTCAGCGGAGCCCTTGCCTGAACAAATCCATACAGGCTGTCTGTATAAAAATGCTGCCTGTTGTGGATGTCCTTATTGAGAATAAGGAGGGCCTCCTCATGTGTAGTCGTGGATGCCTTCCACATGACCAGCACATTGGCGTTATTATGGGGTAACATCCCGGTTGGGGCATCTTCCTGAAAAATTACATACTGCTCCTTGATCCTGTTGACCTTTTCTATGAAGGAGGTCAGATCGATACCGGTCTCCTCCCAATCCTCCGGTCTTGTTTTGACCACATGGAGCTTTTTGCGAAAACCGAATTCAAATCCTATGGGCATCATAACCCCTGCAGAATAGAGTGCAGAGAAGAGATATCGCTGTTTGAGACCATTTATATTGCCATGGAGTTCCTCGCAGAGCCTCACTGTATCATGGCTTTCCGGAAAACTGATTGACGGGGCTGCCTCCCGTGTAAGGTGATACTGCTCCATCAGCCAGGGACTGTTAAAATCCCACCATTTGGAGCTGTTGAAGATATAATCAAAGCCGGCGCCGGCGGTCTTTCTGGTCTGGTCTGCCGGACATCCGAGGGTTTCGGCAAAAAAGAGCACATCCGGATAGATTGCCTTTGTCTCGCTAATGAGCCTCTGCCAGAAGCTTTTCGGGACCTGATAGGCGGCATCACACCGGAATCCCTTGAAGCCGAGCTTGATTAAAAATGTTACCAACTTAAGGAAAAACTGAAAAAGCCCTTCCTTGTCCCGTGTATTCCTGTGGTCGAACCTTGCCAGGTCTTTCCATACAACCTTCTTCCCGTTTTCATCACAGAACGGATGAGCAACTTTCCCCTCCCCCTCCCACTGAAACCATTCAGGGTGTTCCTGTATCAGGTCTGAATCAACGGCACAATGGTTAACCACCAGGTCTATCATCATCCTGAGCCCCAGTTTCCCAGCGGTCTCAATGGCCTCTTCCACCTGTTGCCGCGGGGATTTTTTAGTGCGCGTATCTATCAGCAGGGGGTTAAAACTGAAGTAATTCTTTATCGAATACAGGCTGCCGGAGGAGCCGGGGAGGTGAACAGGATTAACAAAGACCCAGTTGAATCCCATCCCGGAGGCCCGCGCCAGATGGCTCTCCCATTCAGTAAACCGTCCCGACAGCAGGGGAAACAGATTGTAAATAATCATCTTCTCAGGTTTTTTCATCACCCTTCTCCTTGAATAAACATTTGATATAATCTGTCACGCGCCTGGTTGAGCAAAGAGCGTGGCTGCGGCCACTGTTCAAGTATTACAGAGCCTGAAAACCTGCGTCTCTTCATCAGCTCTACAAATCCCTGTATGCCGGACGGGTCTTCCCTTGAAGGTCCGGTAAAGACCGTCAGATGACTGTCGAAGTCGCCATAGTTTTCGTGCATATGGATATGGATGACCGGTACCAGGGGATCGAGCTGCTCAATGAATCCAGGGTAGTTGTTACGGGTTGCATTGCACAGGTTGGCATGCCCTATATCAAGGCACATCCCTACGTGTGCCATCTTCGTAACCCCCATCTCCCTGAAGAGTCCAAACAAACTGTTGAAATCATCCGGAGGGGTAAGCGGTGTGTTTTCTATGGAGAGCTTTATGCCGATCTTCGCTGAAAGCATGACAATCGGGGTAATCGCCTTTAGATAACTATGCAACCCTTCATCAGTATAGAGATGAAGATTAAGCAGTGTTGCCCCGATATCCTGTGCAAACCCGAACTCATTGATTAGCAGTCCATGGGCTTCAGGTATCATGGGATTGGCCTTTAATGATGCATGGACGGATAAAGTGATGTCGTGCGCCACAGCCGTGTTTTTGATATAACAGCGTGTCTCGGCCCCTATATCGCCTACATCCCAACCCCCACCCGATTCGTGTTTATCGGGAAACCACTCGAAGGCATCAAAACCGTTTGCTATCGCATATTCAAAAGGCAGCGTCAGAGACGAGGCAGAGAAGGCAGTCTGGTTACCGATCCTTACCTGTTTCATAATAACCATAATAACAGAACTTCACCTTTATGGTGAAATATTATTAATACATACTGTTTTTACTTTTTAAAGTCACTCCCTGTAAGGAACAGGCTGATTCATCTTTTAAAAAGGGGGTTCATCAGGTTATAATCTCTTGACTCAGGCCATGGCCCCCCCAAGAGGAGTGACTTAAAAAGGGGTTCGGGCTGCCTGCAATTGACCGGCTGCTGAAAAATCATTTAAAATTAACCATATGCGAGAGTGGCGGAACCGGCAGACGCGCTGGACTTAGGATCCAGTGGGATTTCCCATAGGGGTTCGACTCCCCTCTCTCGCACCACCCGGGTTTTTTCTGAATCTTAAATGTACAGAGGATTTTAATCCGGCAGGAAAAAGGCACACACCCCTGCACCCCTCTTGATAGAGGGGAAAATACTGGCCTTACAGATAAAGAACGGGACGGTGTGCAAGCTGCTAAACAGCCTTGAGATAGCAAGAAGTGTAACTCCCCTCTAAAAAGAGGGGGCAGGGGGTGCGTTGGGGGGCAGGAAATATGGATCAGACGCTTATGCAACCGCGATAATCCTGTAAATGCTATAATATAAAAACATATCCGCAACAGGAGGAATTAAAATAACGGATAAAATAACGGAAACCAATCTCAATGAAAAAGAAGGACCCTTCCTGACCAAGGGTCATATAGCCATCTTCGGAGGCACCTTTAATCCAATCCACTTTGGCCACCTGAGGGTGGCGGAAGAGGTCAGGGAAGCCCTCGGATTGAGTAAAGTCATATTTACCCCCTCCTGTGTTCCTCCGCTCAAGTCCGGAGATCTTGCCGAAGTCCACTGCAGACTCGAGATGGTCGGACTCGCTATCAAGGATAATCCGCGCTTTGATCTCTCGGATATGGAGTGCCGCAGGGGTGAAAAGTCATACACTGTCAGGACCCTTGAGGAATTAAAGGAACAACACCCCTCGATTGAGCCTCTCTTTATCCTTGGTGTTGATGCATTTCTGGACATCCCGAACTGGTATAAACCCGAAAGACTCATACAGCTCTGTGATTTTATCGTGGTTAACAGGCCGCCGTACAGTATAGAGGAGATTCTGAGGTCCCCCTTTCTTAAGGACGAGGGAATGCGTCTGTCAAGGGAGACGCAGGCACTGCTGAGTCTGAAGAGCGGCCGGAAGGTGATATCCATAAACTGTACTTCCATCGGGATATCCGCCTCTGATATCAGAGAGCGGTTAAAAAAAGGGATGAGCATAAAATATCTATTGCCTGAATCAGTGGAATCCTATATAATTTCTAATAAGCTATACAATAATCTGCAGAGTGAAAGGTGGTGATTATTTTAAAAAGTATTGAAAAGGCAAGATCGGCAGTCAAGGCAGCCCTGGATAAAAAGGCAAAAAATGTTTTAATTCTGGAGCTGAAGGACCTATCCATCATGTCGGATTATTTCGTGATATGCTCTGGAGAGAGCACTACCCATGTGAGGTCTATAGTTGATAATATCGAAAAGGAATTCCGGCTGAAGAAGATAAAACCTTCCGGAATCGAGGGGCATAAACTGAACCAGTGGGTATTGATGGACTACAGCGACGTGATAGTCCATGTATTTGAAGAGGAGACCAGGGCCTTTTACGAACTTGAAAAGCTCTGGCTTGATGCCCCGAGAGTAGATATTGAAGAAGACCTGCAGGGCTATGGCAACTATTAAAGAAAAGAGGTATTATCACTGATGGGAAAACTGATCACGCTTATATTTATCCTGTTTCTTGGACTTATAGCATACTTTGCCGTTCTCAACCGTGAAACCGTCACAGTACTGGTTACGAATAACCTTGCCTACGAGATACCGAAGATAGCCCTCGTGCTCATCTCTGCCACAGCCGGTGCACTGCTTATGTTGATTGTATATACCATAAGGGATACGCGGAGGCTGATAGATAACATACAGGCCCAGAAACGTCAGAAGAAACAGGAAAAGATACAGGCCCTTTATTCACGTGCACTCGGTGCCATCTACGCAGGCAAGACAGAGGTTGCCACAGGTGCCCTGAAGGACATACTCAAGGAAGATCCCATGAATGTGCAGGCGCTTCTGAGACTTGGAGAGATTGCTATTAAGGAAGAAGGCTACAAGCAAGCCATTGATTATTTCAAGAGGGCGCTATCGTCGGACCCCGAAAATGTCGAGACACTCCTCAGCCTCGTCAAGGTCAAGGAAATGATGGGTGAACACGAGGAGGCGCTCACTTATATTGACGAGATACTTGAGAACGACCCGCAGAATATCACTGCACTTTACAGGAAACGGAAGATACTTGAACGTCTCGCACGCTGGGATGACCTTATATACCTTCAGAAGGGCATTATAAAGCAATCCGATGACGAAAATGAACAGCAAATGCTGGTTGGCTATAAATATGAATACGGACGCGAGAGCCTTGAGGCAGGGGAGCTTGAAAAGGCAAAGAAGGCCTTCAGGAATGTAATAAAGCTCGACAGGGATTTTATCCCCGCTCATCTTGGTCTTGCAGAGGTGATGGTACAGGAGGAGAATACGGAAGAGGCCATAAATTATCTTGAAAAGACTTACCAGCAATATAAATCCATGATTGTGCTTGCCCGGCTTGAGGACCTGCTGCTCAATATAGGGGAGCCGTCACGACTGATAAGGCTTTATAAGAACAGCCTTGCAGAAAAGCCCTCCGACAATGTCCTGAAATTCTTCCTCGCCAAGCTTTATTACAGGCTTGAGATGCTTGATGATGCCCTTGAGATTATTCAGGGGATAGAGAACCCTGCAGCGTTCCCCGAGATAGCAAAGATCAAGGGCGGGATATACCTGAAGAGGGGTCAGGCAGAAAAGGCCGCAGAGGAATTCGGGTCAGCACTGAATCTGAAGATGACGCTCAGGGTACCTTACTGCTGTCTGAACTGCGGCCATACCTTCGAGCAATGGGCCGGCAGATGCTCATCCTGCGGCAGGTGGAACACATATTATTCTAACATCCATGAGACCTGCAGGGTTACAGATGCAGAGCGGGGATAAAGAAACCGGTCAGCATGCAGGGGCGCATCCACGTGCAGAGAGATTCAAACCCGGCAAGGTGGTTCTTGATACAAGCCTCTTTGTAAACCCCGATGCAAGGAAGTACTTTGGCGATACACCGACTGAAGCCCTGGAGGGTTTTCTCTTCCTGGCAGCCCAGGTCCCGATACTTGAGTTTTATATGCCCCCTTCCATCTTCAGGGAGCTCCTGAATTTCATACATAAGGACAAACTCTCAGGCGACCTGCTCGTGGTCCTGCATCAGAAACCACCCAATAAACACGAGTTGACCTGCCCGGCCTTTCTGCTTTATGAGCTGATTGAAGACATAAGAGACCGGATTAATAAAGGCCTCAGGGTTGCGGAATCAGCAGTCAGGGGAGTAAGCAGCAAGGGGGAAAAGGTGATTATTCAGGAACTGAGAAGAAAGTACAGGGAGGCGCTGAGAGAGGGGATAATCGACTCAAAAGAGGATGTAGACCTCATTCTCCTTGCAAGGGAACTGGATGCCCTGCTCGTTACAGCGGATCAGGGGGTGATTAAATGGGCGGA
>CAZXDE010000025.1:0-16334 GCA_964639515.1 uncultured Thermodesulfovibrio sp. | reverse complement strand
TTGGCCTTTTTGTTTTACCGATATCCTCAATTGTTATTTCACCTTTCATTTATCTTTCCCACCAACACCGGGCATTTACTATGACTGAATATACTTCTTGATACGCTTCCCATCATTCCTCTTATTCCCTTCAAACCCCTGCATCCTACGGCAATCAGGTCTGCTCCAAATACATCTGCTGCATTGAGTATCTCTATTGAGGGGTCTCCAACCTTTGTAAGCCCCTCAATCCTGGTGAATCTCTTGCTCAAATATGGTCTTGCCAGCTCAATAATCCCGGACGATTTTTCAAGTTCTATTGTCCTGGCTTTTGCAACATCTTCCTTGATTTGATCGTTTATTTCCATGATAAACCTTTCCGGTATATCGGAGATGGCTGACCGGATTACGTTCATAATTATTAACTCGGTGTCATCGGGGAACGGAATCGAGGCAAGTAGTGCAGCAGTTGCATGAGCTGAATCAGAACCGTCTGTGGCAAAGAGTATTCTCATCCTTTCAGCTATCTCCCGGAGGGGAGGTTTGGTTACAAGGACAGGCTTTGGTGAGCTTATCGCAACCGACCTCGTTACACTTCCAATGAGAAGCGATTTAAGACCCTTGATTCCACGTGCACCCAGGACTATCAGGTCAACATCGGAAGCTATTGCTGCTTCGATAATCGCCTTGTCAGGGAACCCTTCGACCAGTGCCGTGCTGATTCTTGCTTCTACGGGTTTTAAAATATCGATTGCTGAATCAAGGATTTTGGGGGCAATTTTCTCTTTAAAATATTTAAGGCTGATATAATAGGATTCCCTGTCGTCATGATAAGGACCCCAGCTTAATACATGGATGACGGTAATCTCATCATCTGACGATAGATTGAGCCAGGATAAAAATCCTGCTGCAACTTCTGAACATACCGACCCGTCTGTGGCAAGCAATATCTTCATCTTTCCCTCCTCTTAACCTGGTTATCTAATTTAATCATAGCACACACTTTAGCTGATGACAAGAAGCGCATGGCTATATAAATGAAATGTTGAGAGGTTTTCTATCGACAACCCTTGGGATAGAGTGAAAAGGTTTCCAAAAATGATCCCCTTGTATGTCTGCTCCCAGCGAGAGCATTAAGCTATTGAAAATCAAGGGATATGGTATCATTATACTTCACGCTATATTTCGTTTCTGCTTGCCGGGGCAGGGTTATTGAACCGGCAAACAAATAAACAGTTTCAAGCGGGTTAAAAGTTTTTTGTACAAACAGAAAAAACGATATGTGTCATTCTGAATTTATTTCAGAATCTCTATTGTCTGAATACACCATAGAAAGAGGGCAAGGAAAATGGCAAAAGTAGTGGTTGGAATGAGCGGAGGAGTGGATTCCTCTGTTACGGCATATTTACTTAAAGAGCAGGGCCATGAAGTGGCAGGGGTAAGCTTTATGCTGTGGGAGGCCCGTGAGAGGACGGACTTCAGGACGTGTTGCTCTCTTGAGGCGATAAATGGAGCGGCCGAGACGGCAAAGGCACTTGGGATTACTCACAAGGTGGTTGATGTCAGGGGGGATTTTATAGATAAGGTCATAGAGCCGTTTGTTGATGGGTATCTGCACGGAATAACCCCGAATCCCTGTGTGCTCTGTAATCTCCATATCAAGTTTCCTTATCTTCTGAAAGAGGCCGGGAATATCGGCGCTGAATTTATTTCCACCGGGCATTACGCAAGGGTGGAGAGGGTTGATGGGCATTGTCTCCTGAAAAAAGGGGTTGATCGGGTCAAGGACCAGACGTATTTTCTTTATGTGCTGAATCAGGATACCCTGTGCAGGCTGCTCTTTCCCCTGGGACTTTACACAAAAGAGAGTGTGAGGGATATTGCAAGGGGACTGAAACTCCCGGCTGCGCAAAGGCCCGAGAGTGTGGAGATATGCTTTATCCCGGAAGGAGACTATCCGTCTTTTATCAGCAACATCGTTCCTGAGGCAGTAAAACCAGGCCCCATTATAGGACCTGACGGCAGTGTATTGGGAACACATAAGGGGTTATTTAATTATACCGTTGGACAGAGACGGGGCCTTAATATCTCTTCTGCCGAGCCGCTCTATGTAATAAAGATAGATACTGAAAACAATGCAATTCATGTAGGGTCAAGGGAGAGGGCATTTAAAAGGGAGATGAAAGTAGGAGAGCTGAACTGGATTGCACCGCCTGTTAACAGGGTTACAGCAAAGATTCGCTCCATGATGAGGGATGAGGCTGCAATGCTCTTAATGGAAGAGCGCGGGGATATTGTAAGACTGGTCTTTGACGAACCCCAGTGGGCCCCTGCCCCGGGGCAGAATGCCGTCTTTTACAGTGGTGATGTGGTGCTTGGCGGGGGAATAATTCAGCGGGATTAAAGCAGAGTGCTTAATCTGCAAGCTCATCAATATCTTCAAACAGCTCGGGAGATAACATAAACAGATCCCCGTTTTCAGTTATCAGATTACCAGACACAAGCTTTTTTACAACTTTTGAAATTGATTCCCTTGATGCCCCGATTCTTTCAGCGATTTCCTTATGGGTTCGTCTTTTGATAAGGTAAAAGCCGTTTTTTGTCTTTTTCCCCTCATCTTTTATGAGCTTTATGAACAATTTGACCAATCTTTGATGGACAGCAAGAAAAGCAAGGCTTTCCTCCCTTTCAGTTGCGTTTCTTAGTCTTTGCACAAGAGACTTGAGAAGATCGATTGCAATCTCAGGGTCTTCTTTAATTGCATCAAGAAACCTGTTTCTCTCTAAAACTGCAAAAGTGGAATCCTCCGCTGCAATAACCGAAGCAGAACGTGGATTGCCGTCAATAAGGCTCATTTCTCCAAAAAAGTCACCCTGATTAAGGTCTGTCAGGACAAGCTCACCCCCCTCCTCGCTCAATAAGGTTACCTTGACCTTACCCTCAAGAATTATGTACATATCGGTGCTCGTATCCGTCTGATAAAATACCGTCTCTCCTGCATGAAAAGTGTGAATAGTGAAATCATTAATTATCTGATTCACACGTTTATCTGAAAGATTTCCGAATGCAGGAATTTTCTTCAGAAACTTTCCGACAAGAAGCTTGTCCTTTTCCTTTAAAATCATGGATTATACCTGTAGTTTCTATTTGTATATAATACCTGAATGCAGAGATAAACGGTTGTTGGAAGCGATATGTTCAAGGCTCTTATCGCTGGATTCCGCTATCAAATGTTTCAGGTAATTATAACAGGTTCTTGACATCAAAAATTCGATATGATACCTTAAATCCTAAAGATAATCGTAATTTTTTTCATCATGTATTAAAACTTGCTGCTCAAACAGAAAAGGTAGCCATATATGATGAAGTCGCAAAAAGTCTGAAAATACCTTTTTGGTCATTGCGAGCAGAGCGAAGCAATCTTTAACCATCTGATTTTAAAACAGATTGCTTCGTCGCTTTGCTCCTCGCAATGACAAAAGCGGCTTTTTTACGAAACAGTCATATATGTCATTCTGAATTTATTTCAGAATATCTAAAAACCGATCTGAATAAATATAGTATATCATATCAATTCTTTTCTAATGCGGTTTACGTTTGTCAGATCAACAAGATAAATAAGAATGTCTAAATTACTGAAATCGGTTATTCTGGGATTGGTTGCGGGTTTGGTTGCGGGTTTGCTGGGCATTGTCCTGAGCCTCACCTTTTTTGGACATGGACTGGAAGAAAATCTCGGGCTCGGTATGCTCTTTAAGCTGCGGGGGAAAAGGGATGCACCCTCAGATGTTATAGTCGTCAATATTGACAAGGCATCCTCTGATAAGCTGAGCCTGCCGAACCGTCCCGTTGAATGGCCCCGTGCCCTTCATGCCCGGCTTATCGAAAATTTACTCAGGGCAGGAGCGGAAGTTATAGTTTTCGATGTAACCTTTGACAAGGAGAGCGATCCGGTAAATGATCGTATTTTTGCACAGGCAGTCCGCAAGGCCCGCAATATTGTGTTCTGTGAATTTCTCAAAAAAGAGGTTGTTCCTTTTGGCAAACTGAACGGAGCCCCTTCCGGAAAACTGAATATTGAAGAATTGATTATGCCGATTCCCATCCTTGCAAGGCACGCTGCAGGTTTGGCACCTTTTCCCTTACCCAAATTGCCTTTTCGTGTCAACCAGTACTGGACATTCAAGACATCCGCCGGTGATACCCCGACCTTACCGGTTGTGGCATTTCAGGTCTATGGCTTTCAGGTCTATAACGAATTTATTGAGCTGCTGAAAAAAAACTATCCGAATAAAATAGATGTACTTTCTCTTCAGAAGGATGAACTTATAGATTCCGGCAAGGTTGTTACATTCATGATGACCCTGAGATATATTTTTCAGAAAGATCCTGCAATAGCAGACAGGATGCTTGCAGAGTTAAAAAACTCGAAAATATTTGTAGCAGACATGCGCAAAAGGCAGATACTGACTGCACTGATAAAAATGTACCGGAGCCCGGACAGCCGGTACCTCAACTTTTACGGCCCTTCCGGGACCATAACAACTGTGCCGTATAATCGGGTATTGAATATGAATAACGATATGGGTACCGGTACAAAAGAGATTGATTTCAGGGGTAAAGTCATATTTATCGGACAGGCAGAGACTCAGCCATATTTGCAGAAAGACGGTTTTTACACCGTTTTTAGCACTGCGGACGGTTTGGACCTTAATGGTGTCGAGATTGCCGCCACGGCATTTGCAAATATTCTTGAAGGTTTGCCTGTCAGACCTCTGAGTATGCCTTCACTTACTGTCTTGCTCCTGATTTGCGGATTGTTCCTGGGAGTGGTTGCCTTTCTCCTCCCTTCCATCCCCGCGGTTATAATCATAATAGTCATGAATGCATTATATCTTTACTTTGCTCTTTATCAGTTCACGACTGCCGGGGTCTGGTATCCTCTTGTAGTGCCGTGCCTGTTACAATCACCTGCATCTTTTTTTGGCGCTGTTGTCTGGAAATATGTTGATTCAGGCAGGGAACGGCAAAAAATAAGAAAGGCCTTTAGCTACTACCTCCCTGAAGATATTCTTGACAAGTTAATAATGAATATCGGCGATATCAGGGGAAGCACCAAGGTCGTAAACGGGACATGTCTCTATACCGATCTGGAACAATACACTGCACTATCTGAAACTATGGAACCGGAAGAACTGAGCAACTTTATCAAGCAATATTATGAGACTATTTTCGGTCCGGTGAAACGATATGGCGGTGTTGTTTCCAATGTCGTTGCTGATTCAATGCTGGCATTATGGGTATCAGCTCTGCCTGATGATCAGCAAAGGAAAAATGCCTGTCTTGCGGCACTTGATTTGGCAGAGGAGGTTCAGATGTTCAATCAATCCTCTCCGGATGTAAAGATATCAACGAGAATAGGTTTGAACTTTGGCCTTTTTTTGCTCGGAAACATCGGTGCCATTGATCATTATGAGTACCGGCCTATCGGGGATATCGTTAACACGACGGCACGGATAGAGGGTCTGAATAAATACCTGGGCACATATTTGCTGGCGTCGGCAGAGACCATTGAGGGAATCAGAGGGATTCTTGCAAGAGAACTCGGAAGATTTCTTTTGTATGGGAAGGCAAAACCTGTAAGAGTATTTGAATTGATATGCCGTACAGATAAAATGACAGGGGCTCAGAAGGAGCTGTGTTTAAGTTTTGCTGATGCCCTCGATGCCTTCAGAAATCAGTTATGGGAAGATGCAGCAGAAAAATTTCATGATATAATAAACAAATATGGAAAAGACGGTCCGTCTCAATACTATCTGAATTTGATTTCTCGTTACAGGGAAGACCCTCCCGGCAAATCATGGGATGGCCTTATTTGTGTGGAAAAAAAATAGATATAGTGTGTAATATAAAAGCATAGGTTAATCATTCATACATGTAAGAGTTACAAAAAGGAGTTTGTTTTTCAGGTTTAAGAATTTCCTTTTAAGGAGGATCTGTATTTGAGGCCGATTCCGACCTGTTTTATCTTGCTGCCAATGCTTCTCCTTTTAGTTCCGGTATTCATTCCCTCATATTCCATGGCTGCGGAAGAATGTGAGGTATTAGTGGCAAAAGCTGTTTCTGTTCAGGGCATAGCTGAAGTCAGGCGAAAAGGGGATATCGAATGGAAACCCATTAAAATGAACAACACTTTTTGTCCCGGGGATATGGTCCGTCTTAAGGAAAACAGCCGGGCATCCATTGTTCTGAGCAATGAAACCATTATCCGTCTCGACCAGAATACAACAATAACGTTCAGTGGTATAGAAAAGAAAGAGACATCACTGCTTGACCTTATCAAGGGGGCCGTTCATTTTCTAAGCCGTGTTCCCAAAACTCTCAAGGTTATCACCCCTTACGTGAACGCTTCAGTTGAGGGGACGGAATTCCTGGTTAGAGTAGCTAACGGTCAAACCTTCATGTCGGTCTTCGAAGGAAAGGTTGTGGCTTCAAACGATTCGGGAAGTCTGACTTTGACGGAAGGTCAATCGGCCATTGCCGAAGAGGGGCGGGCTCCGGTGCTGAAAGTTGTAGTTAAACCCCGGGATGCAGTTCAGTGGGCACTCTATTACCCTCCTGTTATGGAATATCCTGAAAAACTGGTTAAAGACGAAAAAGATCCGTTGTACCTCACTTATCGAGCCTCGTTGATGCTTTCTGTAGGCCGCGTTGAAAAAGCACGCAGAGATATCGAACGGGTTCTCTCTCTTGCGCCTGATTACGCTCAGGCCATTGCACTTCAGTCTGTTATTTCCGTTGTGCAGAACGACAAGGAACGTGCTCTTATCCTTGCACGGAAGGCTGTTAATGCCGACCCCTCATCAGCTGCAGCACTCATTGCCCTTTCTTATGCACAACAGGCAAATTTTGATCTTAAAGGGGCGCTGGAAAGCCTTCGGAAGGCGGTGGAGGCCGAACCGGAGAACAGCCTTGCCTGGGCGCGTTTGTCAGAGATGTGGCTGTCTTTTGGATATCTCGACAAGGCCCTTGAGGCAGCACATAAAGCCGTTGATCTGAACCCGGGACTGTCACGTACGCAAACAGTCCTTGGCTTTGCATACCTTGCACAGGTTAAGGTGAGGGAGGCTAAAAATGCCTTTGAAAAGGCTATTGAACTTGATCAGTCTGATCCACTTGCGCGTTTGGGTCTGGGACTGGCAAAAATCCGTCAGGGATATCTAAAGGAAGGACGCAGGGAAATTGAGATTGCCGTAAGCCTGGATCCAAACCAATCGATCATCAGGAGTTATCTCGGTAAAGCATACTATGAAGAAAAGCGGGAGAAGCTTTCAAAAGACCAATATAGCATAGCCAGGGAACTCGACCCCCATGATCCTACTCCTTTTTTCTATGATGCGATTCTGGAACAGAGCATTAATCGCCCTGTAGAGGCACTACACGATATGCAGAAAGCAATAGAGTTGAATGATAATCGGGCGGTATACCGTTCCAAACTCCTGCTTGATGAAGATATTGCATCACGCAGTGCAAGTATCGCCCGGATTTACAATGACCTTGGGTTTCAACGGCTTGCTCTTGTAGAGGGATGGAAATCGGTTAATACCGATCCAAAGAACTATTCAGCACACAGGCTGCTGGCCGATACATACGCCTCACAGCCACGCCACGAGATAGCACGAGTCAGCGAACTCCTGCAGTCCCAACTGCTTCAGCCTCTCAACATTACTCCCGTTCAACCCCGGCTTGCTGAGAGCAATATCTTTGTTTTTGACTGGGCCGGGCCGGGTGACTTGTCCTTTAATGAATTCAATTCCCTCTTCAACCGGAACCGGTTAGCCTTGCAGCTAAGTGGGGTTTACGGTGGGAATGCTACATTCGGCGATGAAATTGTTGCATCAGGAGTATATGACAGGTTTTCTTTAAGCACAGGGCAGTTCCATTACAAGACTGACGGTTACAGGGAAAACAATGATCTTCATGAGGATATTTATAATATATTTACCCAGTACAATCTCTCCCACAAGACGAGTATCCAGGCTGAATATCGTTACAAAAACAAGGAAAACGGGGACCTGTCACTTAACTTTGACCCCGATGCCTTCTTCCCCACCAGAAGAGAGGAAGAGTATACCCGGTCAATACGTTTGGGATTTCATCACAGTATTACGCCAAACTCGGAAATAATAGCATCTGCTATTTATAAGAGCGCTGAATATGACGTATCTGTTTCCACTTCAGAGTTTGTTGGCGGAATGCCGGAGATTAAATTTAACGCTAAAGAGAGTGGCTACCTTGGGGAAATCCAGCACCTTTATAATGCGGAGCGGTTACACATTATCAGCGGTTTTGGTCACTTCAGTTCCGAGAAAGAAATGACGACTACTATTATAATGCCTCCTCCTCCGATACGTGAGGAGACCGATGTGCGCCACACCAACCTTTATGTCTATTCACACATCAATTACCCTGATCCTGTAATGTGGACAATTGGAGGAAGCGCCGATTTTTTTGATAACGGAATTGTAGATAAAGATCAGTTTAATCCAAAGTTTGGTCTGACATGGACCCTTCCGAGTAACACTACTCTTCGGGGTGCTGTCTTCAGGACATTGAAAAGACAGCTCATTTCGAATCAGACGATTGAGCCAACCCAGGTGGCAGGCTTCAACCAGTTCTTTGATGATGACAATGGAACGAATGCCTGGAGGTTTGGTGTAGCAATTGATCAGAAGTTTACACCGAATCTCTTTGGCGGCGCAGAGTTTTCTAAACGCAGATTGGATGTACCGTCTGTGCGATTCACTCATGTCACTAAAAATAAAGAGGCAGATTGGCAAGAAGACATATTTCGCATTTACCTGTATCTGACACCAGCATATTGGCTGGCAATTACCGGTGAATATCAATATGAGAATTTCCAAAGAAACCCTGAGTCTTCCAGTCATAAAAATTATGAGCGTTTAAAAACACACAGATTGCCTCTAAGTCTCTCTCTCTTTTGTCCACTTGGCCTGACAACTATAATAAAAACAACTTACGTAAATCAGAGAGGAAAGTTCATAAATCCTGATAGCCTGGACAGCGACCAGTTCTGGGTTGTTGATACTTCCATCAAGTATCGATTACCTAAACGCTATGGCATAGTTTCAATAGAAGCACGAAACTTGTTCAATGAAAAATTCAAGTTTCAGGATACCGATTCTACAAATCCATCCATTTATCCGGAGCGACTGATCCTGGCTAAAGTTACATTGGCATTTTGAGTCGGTTTTAATAAGCCGTGGTTTTTTTCAATTGCCGGGTTCTTGAGAACCTGAAGATCATTTCCATCAAAGGAGGTATGCAATGGCAAAGGTAGTTATGAGATTAGCAGTAATGGATAACGGGAATATTAAAGTAGAAAAAGGTGACATGAAAGCACCAAAAAAAATGACAAAGGCCGAATTCAAGAAGAGCCTTGTCGGAAAGAAGATGAAGAATGCTGAAAGCCTTACTGTTCTTCAGAGCAATCCGTGTATCTGGGTAAATGCAATCGGTTCATGGTATTACATCTGCTGGTAGTAACAAGTCTTCTAAGGATTAATCCTCTTATATTAATCCTTAGTCAAAAGGTGAAAAAAGCCGGCCGGAAGGCCGGCTTTTTTATATATGACACCTTTTATCTGATAACCTTTCCCTTAGCTATTATCAATTTAATGAATATTTGCGCCAGTGTAAATTTTACCTCTACTACTCCTGCTGATTCGGAAAATATCTGACCGAGATTTATCCTGTTGAAGCCGTTTATTAGGTCAAAAAAGGGGATAATATCGTACCCCCTTTTTGGCTGTATTTATAAGTCTGCCTGATTTGGCCCTCCTGCTTCCAGGGCTTATCCCCTCCCTGTACCTGAAAATCAACTATTTGAGAGAGTGAAAAAGTGTACTATTCTGTTATAATAATCTTTTTTTGAATGTAGATTATGGGATTGCGGGTTGAACTCGTGATATGCAGCTCAAATTAAGGAGGTACGATGTCTATCAGAATTGAACTTGCCGACAGGATAAAAAATCTTCCGCCTTATCTCTTTGCAAGGATTGACAGCATGAAGACAGAGGCAAGAAACAGGGGAGTGGACCTTATAGACATGAGTATTGGTGACCCTGATATGCCGACGCCGCAACATATTGTGGAGGCGATGAAGGTGGCCGTTGAAAAGCCGGAGCATCATAAGTATCCGTCTTATGACGGGATGCCATCCTATAGAGAGGCTGTGTCGAGGTGGTATAACAGGAGATTCAATATTGCCCTTGACCCTGCGCAGGAAGTTCTGTCCCTTATTGGTTCAAAGGAAGGTATAGGGCATATACCGCTTGCCTTTGTAAACCCGGGGGATGTTGTGCTCTGTCCCTCTCCCGGGTATCCTGTTTACTCGATAGCAACAGTTTTTGCAGGAGGAGAGCCTTACTTTATGCCCCTGGTAGAGGAAAACGGATTTCTTCCTGACTTTTCGTCCATACCGGAAGAGGTTTTTAAGAGGACAAAAATCATGTTCCTTAACTATCCCAACAACCCGACCAGTGCCACCGCAGACAAGGACTTCTTCCGTGAGGCCATTGATCTGGCAGATAAATATAATATTATCATCTGTCACGATGCCGCTTACTCCGAGATTTACTATGACAACAGGATACCCGTAAGCTTTATGGAGGTAGAGGGGGCAAAAGAAGTGGGCATAGAGTTCCATTCCCTCTCCAAGACCTATAATATGACGGGCTGGAGAATAGGGTTTGCCGTGGGTAACAGTGGAGTTATTGCAGGGCTTGGCAAGATAAAGACCAATCTGGACTCCGGTGTCTTTCAGGCAATACAGGAGGCATCCATAGTAGCCCTTGATACGGATGATAATCTGCTGTCATCAATAAGGTCAACTTATCAGGCAAGGAGGGATGTGCTGTTCGGGGGGCTCAGGGAGATGGGGTTAGATGTGATCAGACCTGATGCCACCTTCTACCTCTGGTCCAGGGTGCCTCAGGGGTTTACCTCAGAGGATTTTGTTGTGCATCTCCTTGACAGGACAGGGGTTCTCGGCACGCCTGGTAATGGCTTTGGTGATCCAGGGGCGGGATATATCAGGTTTGCCCTTACCGTGTCTGTGGAAAGGATTGAAGAGGCGGTTAAACGGATAAAAAAGGTGATATGACCACCATTTACATAGGCATCGGAGCAAACCTCGGGGACCGTGAAGGAAATTGTCTTAAGGCCCTGGAAGAACTCGAGAAGAGGGGGATAAAGGTTACAAAAAAGTCTTCCCGGTACGAGACAGAGCCCTGGGGAGTAAAAGATCAGCCAAGATTCATAAATATGGCTGTAGAGGCAGATACAGACCTGACACCTGAAGAAGTTTTAAGGGTAATTAAGGAGATAGAGAACTATCTTGGCAGGAGAGAAACCCTCAGGTTGGGGCCAAGGGTTGTAGACCTGGATATCCTGCTCTATGATGAACTGGTTGTAGATGAACCTGAGCTCAGGATACCCCATCCACATATGCACAAAAGGGAGTTTGTCCTTAAACCCCTTTCAGAGATAGCCCCTGAGGTAATACATCCTTTATTGAAGAAGACCGTCAGGGAGATGTTGTCGGAGGTTTAGGCACTCATGCCCTTTTTGCGAACTCACCAAACCCCTTCAAAACCCTGAGCCCGAGTTGCTGACTCTTTTCAGGGTGAAACTGGGTGGCGATAATATTGTCTTTCCAGACCATGGAGGTAAACTCTATCCCGTACATGGTGGTGCCTGCAATGACCTCATCTTTATCAGGGGCAACATAGTAGGAGTGGACAAAGTAGAAGTAGCTCTCATCCTCTATGCCGTCAAATATGGGAGGGCTTTTCCTTAACTTTACAGTATTCCATCCCATATGGGGTATTTTCAGACCCATTGGGGGGAACCTTACCACCTTGCCTTTAATTATGCCAAGTCCCCTGCAGTGGCCAAATTCCATGGATTCAGTAAAGAGTATCTGCAGACCAAGACATATGCCAAGATATGGCTTGCCTTTCTCTATTGACTTAAGCACAGGGGCAAGAAGGTTCAGATTGTCAAGATTCTTCATGCAGTCACGGAATGCCCCGACCCCGGGGAGCACTACGGCAGAAGCATCTTCAATATCGAGGGGTCTGGATGTAACCTTTGCATCTACCCCGACTTTCAGAAAGGCCTTTTCGACACTGCGGAGATTTCCCATTCCATAATCAACTATTACAATCAATTACTCCTCTTCCTCCCCTTTATCCTCCTCGACAATACCACCCCTGAGCCCATCATGTGAAAAAACGGCGATAGTTTCCGTCAGGCCGTTATCAGGAAGACACATGAAACGGTATGAAGCTGACTTTCCATAGTTTTCCTTCATATGCTCCCAACCCTTGACAAACAGGGCGCAGTCATCATTAAAGCATATCCAGAAGTAACTTACTCCCCACCCAAACCCTTCACCAATGCTATATGGGGGTGGCACTGTTTTGGTCATCTTCTGCTTGCAGTGCGGACAGGTCGGGGCCTTTTTTATTTTGTAATTTTCAGTTGAAACCATGAAAACCTCCTTAAAATATTTTTTATATTATGACATATTCTGACTGAACAATGCATTCGGAGATCTGAGACTGACCCGAATACTTTCGGGAAGACACTTTTCTGAAGAGTCTAAGATTTCAGCATCTTCATTACATCAATGAGTGAAAGACCTGTTTTTTCTGCAATCCTGCGGCAGTCCTCGTACTCAGGGACTGCCTTTCTGTAACCATCGGTAGTGACGACCTTGAATCTGACCGGTCCGAACTCTGTATCTATTTTTTTTATCTTCCTTTCAAGGCATAGCCTTTCCGTTTCGTGGAAACGTATTCCGAGGGTCGGTGTTTCTTCAAAGAGGATGTCGATAAGCCTTTCCCTTGAGGCAGGATAAGCGAGTACCTGCAACAGAATTCCAGGCCTGCTTTTTTTCATTATCACTGTGCTGAGAAAGACATCAAGGGCTCCTTCCTTGAAGAGTCTCTCCATAAGGTATTCATAGACCTGCGGGTTCATATCATCGATATTGGTCTCAATCACTGTTACCACTTCATTCGATCCCCCTTTATGATGACCATTGTGGAGTTTTATTGTCTTGTTCCCGATAAATACCCTGAGTATATTGGGTTGTTCTTTCAGGATATGTCCGCCTGCACCGGTCCCGGTGCTGTCAATAGTCATTTCCGGAAAGTGACCAAATGATGTGGCTGTTTCAGTAATTATGGCAGCACCTGTCGGGGTGGTCAGTTCCTTCTGTATACCTGTAGAGAAAACAGGTTTGCCCTTCAGTAGCCGGCTTGTGGCAGGTGCGGGAACGGGCAACAGTCCATGTTCGCTTGAAACGGTCCCTCCACCAAGGTTCAGAGGGGACGATATGACCTCTCTTATTCCGAGTATATCCAGGCATATTAGTGTTCCTATAATGTCTACCATGCAGTCTGTTGCAGAGAGCTCGTGGAGATGAAGGTCTTTCAGTCTTCCACCGTGAACCTTTCTCTCCGCCTGAAACAGCCTCCTGAATATTCTGAGCCCTCTTTTCTTAATGTTTTCAGGAAGACCTGAATCATCAATTATAGTTGAGATGTCGGCAAGTCCACGGGTTGGCTCATCTTTTTTGACAATGACTTCAATCCTTGTTGCTGAAATGCCTCCACGTTTAACCTTTCGTCTTCTTATCTCATAAGAGACCGGATTCAGGGCATTCAGCCCCTCCCTCAGTTTCTGAAGAGATACCCCTGCATCCACAAGGGCTCCAAGGCACATATCGCCGCTTATTCCCGAAAAACAATCAAAGTAGGCAATTCTCACGAAACCTCCTGATAAATAACTATATTACATCATGGCTGTTAAAAAATGCATATGGTCTGGCCGACCAAAAAATAGGTGTAACCTGTCTCCCTATAGCAGTTTTTATAAGGTTGCAGAGTTGTTGCACAAAGTTACGTGTTGCCTCAAATATTAATAAAGGAGTTCAAACTACCCTGATCCGGTTAAACGAGAATGCTGACCCGAGCCTGTCTCCTGATTAAGATACCCTCAGAAATACAGCCGTATCGACGTAAAATATATATCTGGATACATGCCGAACTCTGATTTAATCTCCCTCTCCACCAACCCTGAAACCTCGTTGATACGCGTCTCCGGTTTGCGGCCACCTCTGTTTCTCCTTAAAAATAATCGTTATAAACGTCAGGTCAGTCCTGAGGAGATAGTTCCTTGAACGTAAAAAGAGGGCACTCTCTGCGGCCCTGAATTTATCACCAAAGACAATGCCGCCGTCTAATTCCCCCATCTCTCCAACAGGCATCTTCGCCCTTATTGCATCAACCCCTATCCGTTCCTCCTGGTTAAGCACTTCATAGGCATAAGGGGCAAGCACATCAGTAGGGTTTATCACCCGGGCTGAGCCAAAGGCAACAGGCTGGCGGCCGAGATAAAGGTCGGCAGCAGGCAGATTAAGCGTGATAAAGGCGCGGTCAAGGTTTTGGGTGACCATGAATGAACTCTTAAAATCCTCTCTCCGCGGGTAGAGTCTCTCCCCCAGGTCAAATGCACGGTATGAATAAGGCTCAGGCCTTGGCAGCGACGCATACAGAAGGTCCCCTTGCATCGGCTGGACGGCTGGGGTTATCTCATAGGCAAGCTCTGCCGAGAGCCAATCACGGGGCTGATAAAAGAGGGCCAGCCTTAAAACATTAAAAGCCCCTCCGTCTAAAGCACTATCCGGCTCCCCGGCACCACCTGTATCAGTCACAGTTAAAAATCCCTTCAGGTAGCCGCTTATCCTTATATCCCTTTCACCTCCGTATACCGGGCCGGTCAATACGGAGAGGACAAAAATGACAAGAAAACCAACAACCCGGTTCTTCAACTTCAATCACCCTCCCCGGCTTCCCGGCTGATCACTCTCAATCTGTCCATCCTTCAACATAATGAGTCTTCCTGACTTCTCCATGATCATGCGGTCATGGGTGGAGAAGATAAAGGTCATACCGCTCTTTTTATTCAAACTACTCATCATGTCAAGCAAGGCAGCGCCGGTTGCTGAATCAAGGTTGGCGGTGGGCTCGTCAGCAAGGATAATATCAGGCCTGGAAACCATGGCCCTTGCAACAGCCACACGCTGCTGCTGTCCGCCGGAGAGCTGTATAGGCAGCCGCCTGTCCATGCCCTCAAGACCGACCTCTCTCAAGATGGCCTTTACACGCTAACTCCTCTCCCGCGCTGAAACCCCCTGCAGGAGCATAACGTACTCGACATTTTCCTTTACAGTCAGCACCGGGATAAGATTGTAGGACTGAAAAATAAAACCGATATGGTCACGTCTGAAGTCGGAAAGCTCGTTTCCGCTCATCTCATTTATTGGTTTGCCTGCAAGAATCACACGGCCTGATGAAGGGGTATCGAGCCCGCCGATGATATTTAGAAGGGTTGTCTTGCCGGAACCTGACGGACCTGCAATTGCAGTAAACTCCCCACTCTTTATGCTCAGGCTTAAGGATTTCAGCGCCCTTACCTCAACCTCACCGCTCCGGTACATTCTGTAAACGTTTTCAACCCTGATTACCTCTTTTTCGTTATCTCTCATACACCTCTCCTCATAAACTCCTTTTCATTGCCTTTGCCGGTGTGAGCCTGGCAGCATAGTAAGCCGGATAAAGAGCGGCAACAAGCGTAAAGAAGAGCACATATAGTGGATTCAGTAAATACTGCCTGACATTCATTACAGGATAAATAAGCTCGTTTATGGTTGTACCGGCAAACTCTATGCCCCTGTAATCTATCCCGTAAACAGAGAAGAGCCAGCTGAAGAAAAATCCGACTGCACTGCCTATAATAATGCTGATTATTGCAAGACAGCCCCCCTCCAGAAGGATCATAAGTGCCATCCTGAGGGGTCTTGTGCCTATGGCGCGCAGCACCCCAAACTCAAACATCCTCTCATAAAGGGACATAAAGAGCGTGTTCATTATGGTCAGTCCGACTATGCCAAAGATTATAGAGGCGGTTATTACTTTTGAATCGGAAACATGCCTGAATTTTAGCACATACGGTGATGAGAATCAATTTCGCCTTTTAAACTTCCGGGTCTTGACAAAACGGGATAAATGCATGATAATGATATTATGGTCTGATAAAAAGAGTTACGGAAGCATAATGCAAGGCAACGCACATCTATTATTACTATCCATCCGCCTTTGTATATTTCGATGTCAACCGGAAGATTTACTTCTATCTTGCCGACGGGGCATGGATAGCAGCGCCTGTACTGCCACCCACAATTGTGATAAGACCTGACGAGT
>CAZXDE010000024.1:15008-16368 GCA_964639515.1 uncultured Thermodesulfovibrio sp. | reverse complement strand
CTGCCTTGTCAAAGAGGAACGCACTATCAAGTCCCCCCTCCCCTGGCGGGAGGGGTTTAGGGGGAGGGGGTGCTGAACTATTATTGTTATTTCCGTTTTCAAGGAAAAACCTTATATCCCCATGTCGGCATAGGGGATATTTATAAATCCCTTTACTAAAGGGGGATTAGGGGGCATTTAAAAGTGAAGTTTATTGATTATGTAAAAATAGATGTCAAAGCCGGCGACGGCGGCAGGGGATGTGTCGGCTTCCGGAGGGAGAAGTTTATCCCAAAGGGAGGACCTAACGGAGGCGATGGAGGCAGGGGCGGACATATAATTATACGGACGGATCCCCAGCTATACACCCTGCTTGACCATGTGTACAGGAAGACATACAGGGCAGAACGCGGACAGCACGGAATGGGCAAGAAGATGCACGGCCGTGACGGTAAGGACCTTATTATCAGCGTTCCGGTGGGCACTGTTGTAAAGGATGCCGAGACCGGAGAGGTGATTGCTGACCTTGACACCCCAGATGCCGGGATACTAATTGCAAAGGGGGGACGGGGTGGACTCGGCAATGCCCATTTTGCCACATCCACAAGACAGGCACCAAGGTTTGCCCAGCCCGGAGAACCCGGGGAAGAAAGAAAGATTGTTCTTGAGCTTAAACTCCTTGCCGATGTTGGACTTATCGGACTGCCCAATGCCGGAAAATCCACCCTCATAGCCGCCATATCCTCGGCAAGGCCAAAAATCGCTGATTATCCCTTCACTACTCTGAAACCAAATCTCGGGGTAGTCAAGACCGGAAATTTTCAGAGTTTTGTAGTTGCCGATATACCCGGGCTGATCGAAGGTGCGCACAGGGGTGTCGGACTCGGCTTTCAGTTCCTAAGACACGTTGAAAGGACAAAGCTGCTCGTGCATCTCGTGGATGTCTCTGAAATGACTCCCGGTGACCCTGTTGACAACCTGCTTAAGGTTAACCGTGAAATCGAGCTTTACAGCAAGGAACTTTTAGAGAGACCACAGACAGTTGTTGCAACAAAAACAGATGTTGCCTCAAAAGAACGGGTCAAAAGATTGAGGGAATATTGTAAAATGAAAGGGATAACATATTTTGAAATATCCGCCATGACGGCCAGAGGAGTCACGGAGCTGGTCTCCCATCTTGCACGGGAGGTCCAAAAACTGAGGGAGCAGGAAGAAAAATGAGAGCAGTCATAAAAATAGGAAGCAGCCTCCTCACTACCGGCAACAGCCTTGATGAGTCAAGGATAGGGGCGCTGGAAACAGACATCTCAGAGGTACATTCCATGGGAAACGAGGTAATTATAGTCTCCTCCGGGGCAGTTGCCGCGGGCATGAAAAAACT
>CAZXDE010000024.1:2484-14908 GCA_964639515.1 uncultured Thermodesulfovibrio sp. | reverse complement strand
AAGGGCTGGATTGCCTTTGGCCTGCGGGCCAGGGGCAGCATCATGGTTGACAACGGAGCAAGGGATGCCATCCTCTCAAGGGGAAAGAGCCTCCTGCCCTCAGGCATAATCTCCGTTGAAGGGAGCTTCAGGGCCGGCGATGCTGTATATTGTACTGACAGAGAGGGTAACAGATTTGCAAAAGGTCTCACCAATTACTCCGCCGAAGAGGTCGGCAAACTAAAGGGATTACGCACCTCAGAGATAGAAAAAACCCTCGGATACAGATATTCCGATGAGGTTATTCACAGGGACAACCTCGTTCTGCTGCAGGGATAGCCAGGGGACCGCCCTAAGTTGAATACACCTTCTGAAACCGGTTGATCTTCTCTGTCAGCTCTTCAACAGTAATCATTTCGCCGCCACCCCTCCCATAAAACCTTACTTCCGAAAGCCCATCAACTGCAAGTCTGACATCATCAACCATTTGGCCAAGGTTCAGCTCCGCCACAAGAAACCTCTTGCCCATACGGGCAAGGTCATTTATCTGCCCCTCTGGAAAGGGAAAGAGCGTTACAGGTCTGAAGAGCCCAACCCTCCTTCCGTCTTTCCTCAAAGACCTTACGGCCGACAGGCACACCCTTGCAGCTATTCCGAATGCAACAATCACCACATCTGCATCATCAACCATGAAGGACTCATACATGACGTCCTCCTGCTTCATCCTCTGATACTTCCCCTGGAGTTTCAGGTTCTGCCGCTCAAGCTCACCTTCACCAAGGTAGAGAGATTTAATCACCCTCGGAGGCCTTGACCGGCAGCCGTCAAGCACCCAGTCCTTTGAAGGCAGGGCGGGCGGGACATACTCAACCGGAACAAAGGGCTCCATCATCTGTCCAAGGACTCCATCTGAAAGAAGCATTACGGGATTCCTGTATTCATCCGCCCTGTCGAATGCCTTCATCGTAAGTGTCCATAGCTCCTGGTGACTGAAAGGTGCATATACGAGGACCCTGTAGTCACCGTGACCGCCGCCCCTTGTTGACTGAAAATAATCCTGCTGACTGCCTGATATGTTACCAAGCCCCGGACCGCCCCGCTGGATATTAACGATAACCGCCGGAAGCTCGGCCCCTGCCAGGTAGGAGATACCTTCCTGCTTAAGGCTTATCCCGGGAGAAGAAGAGGACGTCATGGCCCTTACGCCTGCGGCAGAAGCACCATAAACCATATTTACGGCTGCAAGCTCACTCTCCGCCTGTATAAAGACACCACCAGCCTCGGGCATTCTCCAGGACATATATTCGGGGATTTCATTCTGGGGGGTAATAGGATAGCCGGTATAAAAACGGCAACCAGCCATAATTGCTGCCTCTGCAACAACCTCATTGCCTTTCATCAAGAGAGATTCAGTCATAAATCAACCTCTTTTCAGATTACGAACCTCTTTTATCCTGTTTTCCTCATCCATTATCAAGACTCGTGGTACGGCAGCGGATATCTCCTCTTCATCCATCCAGGAATATGAAAATATGATTATCCTGTCACCGGGAATGGCTTTTCTTGCAGTTGGACCATTGAGCATAAAACTCCTGCTTCCACGTTCGCCGGGGATGATATAGGTTGTAAATCTCTCTCCGTTATCAAGATTGCTTACATGAACCTGCTCATAAGGCAGCATCCCTGCCGCCTCCAGTATATCCTCATCTATGCTTATACTCCCCTCATACCGGAGGATACAATCCGTAACCTTGGCCACGTGAATCTTGGCCTTTAACATGCATCTGAACATTTATATTTACCTGCCTGTTCTTTATCTTAATATTTTTCTCAGGGTCATCAACAAAAGTTAAGCCCTGGTGTCATGTCAACCTTGTAATGTCGGGGTGTTGGTACAGACTTCAATTTTTATTCGATAATCTTCGGAACCCGGTAAAAACCGTCTGCAACCTGAGGGGCATTTTTCAGGGCCTCCTCCCGTGGCAACGAGGTCCCCGGCACATCATCACGAAAGACATTCTTTACGGGAATTACATGACTGGTGGGGTCAACACCGGATGTATCCAGTTCGTTCAGTTTATCAACATAATCCAGTATCTCATTCAACTGGGCACCGTAGACATCCTTTTCATCCCCTGTTAATCCCAGCCTTGCAAGCCGGGCTATATGTTCAACATCACTACCTGAAATCTTCATCTCTTCAACCTCCGGACTCAGCATACATCATCAGTTGTTTCTTATACAGACCACTAATAACAAATGCCTCAGATTCTCTCTAATTGTGCAAACCTCAGGGCCAATCTCTTTATTCCTACTCCCGGAAAGTTTACACACACCTTAAGGTCCTCACCCTTGCCATAGCAATCCCTTACAACACCTATCCCCCACTTCGGATGTCGAACACGACATCCGGTTTTATAAGGAAAGGCGTAAACAACTGCCTTATTCCTGGCAAAGCCTTTATCCGTGCCACCATTACCTGCAATCCTCTTGCATGCTGCCTTCTCGACCCAATGACAATGTTCCCGGGGTATATCCTTCAGGAATCTTGAAGGCTCCTGCTCCTGCCGTTTCGAAAATATCCTCCTCCTCCTTGCCCCGGTAAGGCAAAGAATATCTTTCGCCCTTGTCAGTCCAACATAAAAAAGACGCCTTTCTTCATGGACTTCCTCTTCGTTGTCGGCAGACTTAAAATACGGGATCAGGCCTTCTTCAATGCCGACAATAAAGACCACCGGGAACTCAAGCCCCTTGGCAGTATGAAGGGTCATCAGCGAAATGGCATCACCAGGCATGGATTCATCGAGTCTTGTAACAAGCGAAACCCTGTCAAGGAACTCGTCGATTGACGACCCCTCGGCAGAGACCATCAACTCCGTCAGGTTCTGAATTCTCTGTTCTTCAAGCTCCTCGGCATATCCAGTCAGCTCTACAACCGACTTGATAGCCTCGGAGGCTGCTGAATCCTTGAGTCCCGACATCCCGATTACAAGTTTGAGAAAGATATCAAGTTTGTCTATAACGGCCTGGGAAGAAGACTTTGCCTTGCAGATACGCCTGATTGCCTCAAAAAGACTAATCCCTCTCCTCTTGGACTCCTGCTCAATCTTGTTAAGTGTGGCGGAGCCGATACCCCTGTGGGGCGTATTGATTATCCTTCTGAGGCTGACATTATCATGGTGATTCACACAGAGTCTGAGATAGGCTGTTATGTCCTTGACCTCTTTCCTCTCGTAGAAACTCATTCCTCCAACTACACGGTATGGAATCCCCTCTCTCCTGAGAGCCTCTTCTATAACCCTTGATTGCAGGTTTATACGATAAAGCACCGCCATGTCCCTGTAATTATAAACACCCTTGAGATATATATCCTTGATTGTCCTTACAACATACTTTGCCTCATCTTCCTCAACAGGGAGCCAGTAGAAAAAGACCTTCTCCCCCCTGTCGCGGTCGGTCCAGAGGGTTTTTGCCTTTCTCCGGGGGTTTTTGGATATGATGGCACCGGATACATCGAGAATGTTTTGAGTACTGCGGTAGTTTTGCTCGAGCTTTATGATCCTGACACCCGGGAAATCCTGCTCAAAGTTTAGTATGTTTTTTACCTCTGCACCCCTGAAGCGATAAATACTCTGGTCATCGTCACCCACTGCAAAAATATTTCCATGACCGGATGCAAGGAGTTTAATCAACTGATACTGGGCACGGTTTGTGTCCTGGAATTCATCCACAAGGATGTAGGCAAACTTTTCATGATACTTCCGGAGCACATCAGGATGTTCCTGAAAGAGCCGTACGGTAAGCATTATCAGGTCATCAAAATCAAGGGCGTTACACCGCCTTAACTCATCCTGGAATCTTATATAGACCTTGGCAAGTTTCTCGTCAAAGCCAAAGCCGTCACCGGAAGACAGAAACTCTTCAGGTGTAACCATAGAGGCCTTCAGTGAACTTATCCTTGCAGCAACCCCCTTGTACAGGGCCTCATATATCTTTAACTCCCTGAGAATATGCCTTATCAGACTATGCCTGTCACTTTCGTCATATATCACAAATTCAGGCTTGTATCCGAGGGCCTTTACATCACTTCTCAGAATCCTGTTACACTGGGAATGAAAAGTCCCTATCCAGCACCCATTCAAATCCTCGGAAATGAGCGAACATATCCTCTCCTTCATCTCATTTGCAGCCTTATTGGTAAAGGTAACTGTAAAGATGGAAGAGGGAGGGATATTCTTTTCTTTTATAAGGAGGGCATACTTATGGGTTATGACTCTGGTCTTCCCGCTTCCGGCACCTGCAAGTACTAAAAGAGGCCCGTCCGTATGAAGAAGTGCCTCCCTTTGTTGAGGATTCAGGCCATTTTGCAATTCTTCTTTGCTCATCTCCCATTCCCCCTTTTGTTTAGTACAGAGACCGGAGTACTCAAAGAAGTTCCGAAACTGGAAAGTTAAGGATTCTGAATAGTGAAACCCCCAACTTCCTAATTTCCAAACTTCTTATCTTCTCTCTGTTTTCCCTGTACTCTCGGCTTTTTTTTATATTTCTGAAAATCAAAGACTCCAGCCACAATTCTCCTCTGTTACATGCTGCAAACTCCAGGGTATTTATTAGAATAACAGATTTCCGCCTTCTAAATCCATTGACAAGGCCTATTCAACAGTCACACTCTTGGCAAGATTCCTTGGCTGGTCAACGTCACACCCCCTCAACACCCCGATATGATATGCCAGCAACTGGAGGGGAACAGCCATAAGCACTGCCTCCAGATAGGGGTTTGTTTCAGGTATCCCGATGGTATAATCAGCTTGCCGAACCTCTCCCAACAGGCTATCACTCATAACAACAACAGCCTTTCCGCCCCTGGCCTTTACCTCTGATATATTGGACAGGACCTTCTCCTTCAGCACACCACGCTGCACCAGAAATACCACGGGCACATCTTCATCTATCAGGGCAATCGGGCCATGTTTCATCTCACCTGCCGGATAGCCCTCTGCATGTATGTATGAAATCTCCTTCAGTTTTAATGCACCCTCAAGTGCTATGGGATGTAAAATTCCCCTGCCAAGGTAGAGAAAATCTTTTGCCTTGAACAGTTCTTTCGCCACTGCAACTATTGCATCTTCATTGCTTATAATCTTTTCTATCTTGTCAGGCACCCTCAGCAGCTCGGCGATCATAGCCACAGCATCCTGTTCCTCTAACCTCCCCCCAATCCTTGCCATTATCAAAGAAAAGAGATACAGTGAAAACAGTTGGGAAGTAAATGCCTTTGTGGAAGCAACACCGATCTCCGGCCCTGAATGGGTATAGAAAACTGCATCTGCCTCCCTTGCAGAGGTTGCTCCCAGGGCATTACAGATGCTGAGGGTCAGGGCGCCACGCCTCTTTGCCTCCCGCTGCGCTGCAAGGGTGTCTGCCGTCTCTCCGGACTGGGTTATGGCAATAAACAAATCCTTGTCACCTATTAACGGCCGCCGGTAGCGGAATTCCGAAGCAAGGTCCACCTCAACAGGTACTCTCGCTATCTGCTCTATCATATACTTCCCGGCAAGTGCTGCATGCCAGGAGGTGCCGCAGGCACCTATAAATATGCGGTCAACCCCTCTCAGCATCCCCTCATCAAGCCCGAACTCGCTAAGGTTAACCTCACCCCTCTCAGGGAATATCCTGCCGCGCAGGGTATCCGAGAGGGCCCTGGGCTGCTCATGAATCTCTTTAAGCATATAGTGCTTATAGCCGCCCTTGTCAGCACCGGCAGCCATCGGGGGTATAAACTCGATCTCCCTCTCAATGCTATTCCCGTTGAGGTCCATGAGCTTATACCCTTCCGGGCTGAGTATAACCATATCGTTATTCTCGAGAAAGATTACCCGTCCTGTCCTTGCATGAAACGCCGGCACATCAGAGGCAAGGAAAAACTCTCCTTCGCCTATACCAAGCACCAGGGGACTGTCCTTCCTGACACCGATAATCTTCTGCGGGTCCCGGGCGGAGAGGACCAATATGGCATATGCCCCCCTGACATCCTTGAGGGCCATCATTACAGCCTCTTCAAAGGTATAATCCCTGCTGTATCTGTCTATCAGGTGACACAGCACCTCGGTATCGGTCTCCGAGGTAAACCTGTAGCCCCGCTCAATAAGCTCTTTTTTCAGATCAAGATAATTTTCTATAATCCCGTTATGGACAAGGACTATATTATCTGAACTGTGAGGATGGGCATTATATTCAGACGGGACACCATGGGTTGCCCACCTCGTATGTCCTATGGCCACATTCGCTACAGGCTTGTCCACATAAACAATAGCCTCCAGGTCCTTAATCTTCCCCTTACACCTTCGGACCTCTATCCCACTGTCCGTGGGAAAGGCAACACCTGCTGAATCGTAGCCCCTGTATTCAAGGTGTCTCAACCCTTCAACTACAAGATCAACTGCATCATCTCTGCCTATATATCCTATTATTCCACACATGGTTCGTTACTTTTTCTTTTTCCTTTTCTTCGCCCAGCCTTTTATATGCCTCTCCTGAGACCTGCTGATTGCAAGGGCACCTGAGGGAACATCCTTTGTTATGGTTGACCCGGCACCTATATAGGCCCCCTTTCCCACCCTCACAGGCGCAACAAGCTGCGTATCGCTCCCGATAAAGACACCGTCCTCTATAACCGTCCTGTGCTTTTTCACCCCGTCATAATTACATGTGATGGTGCCCGCCCCTATATTTACCTTCTTTCCCACATCCGCATCTCCGATATAGCTGAGATGCTGCGCCTTTGCACCCTCACCTATGGTCGATGCCTTAACTTCGACAAAATTGCCGATTCTCGCATCCTTCATAATCCTCGCCCCGGGCCTTAGCCTGGCAAAGGGTCCTATAATGGTATTACCCTGTATTTCGGCTGATTCAATAACCGACGAATCCTTTATGACGACCCCCTCACCTACGGTGCTGTCCGTTATTCTTACATCCGGATAGATGACGCATCCGCTGCCGATACTCGTCTTTCCCTCAAGATAAACATTGGGGTAGATATGTGTGCCTTCACCTATAACCACATCCGGATGGATATAAACCGCGGTCTCATCCATAAAACTCACATCCCTCTCAAGCCAGTACCTGACCGTCTTCTCCCGCAATATCCTCTGGGCCCTCAGCAGCTCCTCCACGGTATTGATACCCATAAACTCCCTCTCGTCACCGGAGCAGTAGACTCCGCACGACAACCCCCTCAGGGAGGCAATCTCCAGGATATCCGTAAGATAATATTCACCCTTTTTGCGGTTAAGTCCTATCTTTTTCAGCAGGGACAGGGTCCGGGGCTTAAAGAGATAGATACCGCTGTTTACCTCTTCTATTGCCCTCTCCTCTTCAGTGGCATCCTTCTCCTCCCTTATCCCGAGGGGAATGCCGGATATGTCCCTTAAAATCCTTCCATACCCGGTCGGGTCCTCCGCAATAAAGGACAGAAGACTGAGGCTCTTTCTTGCACGTCTGTGTTTTGTTATGAACTTCCTGAGTGTTACGGTACCGACAAGCGGGGTATCACCATTGAGAACAAGTATGTCTCCCTGAAATCCCCTGAGCGCCTTCCCCGCACTCATGAGGGCATGGGCAGTGCCCAACGGCGACTTCTGCAAGGCAAACTGAACGTCCTCTGATTTCAGCGCCCCCTTTAAAGCCCTCTCATTATCTCTTCCCGCAACCACGATAACCCTGACAGGGCCAAGCCCAGCCACTGCACGCAGGACATAATGGATCATCGGGATGCCATTAAGCTTGTGCAGCACCTTTGGGATGGTTGATCTCATTCTCGTCCCCTCTCCCGCAGCAAGCACCACACAGGCAAGTTCCTTTTTCATGACTTCAACCTCACCCTTACCTTAAGTGTCAGCACCTTCTTGCCCCTGACAACCTTTACAGGCACCACCTCTCCCTCTCTCCTGCCCATCATGGCCTTCTTCAAATCATCCATTGAGGTCACCCTGGTCCCGTCGATATCGATTATTATGTCTCCCCCGAGATAAAAAATTATTCCGCTGATCTCCACGGGTCTGTTTCCACCCCTGATACCGGCCCTTGCAGCCGGGCCTTTCGGGTCCACCTCGGAAACGAGTATCCCCGTATCAACAGGGAGCCTCAATGCAGTGGACAGCTCCTTCCAGAGCGGCACACCTGTTATTCCGAACCAGGGCCGCTTCACCCGGCCATACTTGATCAGGTCGGGTATCAGGCTCTTTGCCGTATTTATCGGTATGGCAAATCCAATCCCGACATTGCCCCCCGACGGGCTGAAAATAGCGGTATTCATACCGACGACCTCTCCTGATGTATTTATCAGGGGGCCACCCGAGTTTCCCGGATTTATCGGTGCATCAGTCTGTATAACATTTTCTATCACCTTGCCGGACTCTGTTGTCAGCGGCCTTCCCAAAGCACTGATAATCCCTGTGGTAAGGGTAGAGTTTAGTCCAAAGGGATTACCTATGGCATAGACCTTCTGGCCGACCTGGAGTGTTTCCGAATCACCAAGCTTCAGGGGTATCAAACCCTTTACGCGGGGTATCCTGATAATGGCTATATCGTTTTGCGGGTCAGCCCCGACAAACGTTGCCTTGTACTTGTTTCCGTTACTCAAGGTAACGGTTATCTCTGAAGCACCCTCTATAACGTGATAGTTGGTGAGCACATAACCTGCGGGGTCAATTATGGAACCGGTACCGGCACCCTTACGGGGGTATATTGAAAAAAAATCCCTTATCAGGGTCGTGGTGGTGATATTGACAACCGAGGGGCTTACCTCTCTGTAAACCCTTATGTTAATCGCCTCCTCAGGGGTAAGGGCGTAAGTGCCGGTAACCAGGGTGAATACTACGGATACTATCAAAGTGAGCAGGAGGCACTGCCTCGATAAAATGGATTTCCACGGCAGACGCAAGGAAGAATCCGTCTCTGATGTAGAATAACTCATATATAAATCTTATAAAGCATCATCTGATATTCCTGTCATTGTCTATTATTTTTCAACATTGGCTATCACTTCATCAGGGATATCAAAGTTTGCATAGACATTCTGTACATCATCATGGTCTTCGAGGATATCCATGAGCCTGATCATCTTCTCCGCCATATTGCCATCCAGGGAGATACAGGACTTTGGAAGCATGGTTATCTCGGCCACGGATACGGGGATGTCCCGTTCCAAAAGCACATCCTTAACCTTTTTAAGGTCTTCCGGGGCCGTGATTATCTCATAGTGCTCTTCCCCGGGATCATTCTTCATATCCTCTGCACCCGCATCAATGGCAATACTCATAAGCGTATCCTCATCAGTGGACGACTTCTCAACAATTATATACCCCTTCTTTTCAAACATCCAGGAGACACATCCTGCCTCACCAAGGCTCCCGCCATGCTTGCCGAGCAGGTGTCTTATCTCTGCCACGGTACGGTTCTTGTTGTCTGTAAGCACCTCAATAAGCAGGGCCACCCCGCCAGGGCCATATCCTTCATAGATGGCCTCCTCATAAGCGGCTCCCGGCAACTCACCCGTACCCTTTTGTATAGCCCTTTTTATATTATCGTGGGGCATATTTGCCTCTTTTGCCTTCTCGATTGCCGTCCTCAGCCTTGGGTTCATTGCAGGATCCTCACCCCCAAGCCTGGCAGCAACAGCTATCTCCTTGGCGAGCTTTGAGAAGAGCTTGCCCCTCTTGACGTCAACTACGGCTTTCTTGTGTTTTATTTGAGACCATTTGGAATGTCCTGACATACTGCCCCCGAATATATAGTGATCCTGCTATCCACAGCCATACGCTTATACGCCCTGTTGCGAAATACTATACCTGGAAAGTTCTGCTGTATCAGGATAAGGATATGTTGTAGATATCCATTTATATCTGTACTGCTGTTTATCTTTTATAATAACGATCTGAAGCCTTTGGTGTCAATGATTTCACTTCCGGATCCAGAGATAAAAAGCGGCAAATTAAGGAAAAGAAGCGATATGATTGACTCTGAACGGTTTTAATTTCGCCGTAGATTCACCTGGATGGTGAATCGCGAAAATACCTCGGAGTCCCGGCCGGATGCCGGGACGAGAATGAGTGAAGAGTCTGTCATATTGCTTCCAACAACCATTTATCACTGAATTCAGGCTACTCGATCTGATATTCCTTAATCTTAGTAAGAAGTGTTTTATAGCTTATTTTCAGCAACTCCGCAGCCCGTGTCTTGTTCCACCTTGTGCTCTCAAGTGCCTTTCTGATCCTTAGCGTCTCTGCAAGTTTCAGGGCGGCCTTGGTCGTCTCCTCAAGGGGGCCATCCATAGGAAGTCCTTCAATGGAGGAATTGACTTTCAGCGCCATCAGTGAGATATGCTCCGGCAGGATGGTATCGCCATCTGCAAGGATCATTGCCCGTTCGATTGTGTTTTCAATCTCCCTCACATTTCCCTTCCAGTTATACTCCATGAGCAGCTTCATGGTCTCACGCGATATTGCTTTCGGTTTTATCTTCATCTCAGCGGCATACTTGTTAACGAAGAATTCCGCAAGCATCGGTATGTCGTCCCTTCTCTCCCTGAGTGGCGGGATAAATATGGGAAAGACGTTCAGCCTGTAATACAGATCCTCTCTGAACTTACCCTCCTGAATACAGGAGGCCAGGTCCTTGTTGCTTGCTGCAATCACCCTGACCTCAACCTGAATCGGCCTTGTACCCCCAACACGCTCAATAACGTGGTCCTGAAGGACCCTCAAAAGCTTTGCCTGTAGCGACATCTCAAGCTCTGCAATCTCGTCAAGAAAGATCGTGCCCTTATGGGCGAGTTCAAACTTCCCCAGTTTTCTCGCCTCAGCACCCGTAAAGGCACCTTTCTCATGTCCGAACAGCTCACTTTCAAGCAATTCACGGGGAATGGCTGCACAGTTTATGGGGACAAAGAGGTTGTCCTTGCCCATACTCAGGTGATGTATCGCCCTTGCAAAGAGCTCCTTGCCGGTCCCGCTCTCTCCATGCAAAAGGACCGTACTCTTTGTAGGGGCAACCCTCTGGACTTTCTGAACCACATCCTTGATCTTTGCGCTAACTCCTATAATCCTCGGCAGGCCTGTCCTTGAAGAAACCTCCTCTTTAAGAAGAAGATTTTCCCGGTAAAGCCGTCTCACTTCCAGTGCCCTCCTGATAATAACGAGCAGGTGATCTATGTCAAAGGGCTTTGTTATAAAATCATAGGCACCCTGCTTCATCGCCTCCACAGCCACTTCTATGGTTCCATATGCGGTCATTATGATTACAGGAAGCGTGGGGTCTTCAGCCTGTGCAGCCTTAAGCACCTCCAGACCATCCTTCTTCGGAAGTTTAAGGTCGGTAACGACAACCCCTACGGTCCTCTGCTGAAGCTGCTTTATCCCCTCCTTCCCGTCAAGGGCTATAATACATTTGTAACCCTCCGAGCTCAGGGAAGCCTTCAGCATATCAGCCATGGACTTCTTGTCCTCAACTATCAGAATACTCTCCACTCCGGCCTCACATTCCTGCATCTCTAAGTGCCTCCCCGCAGGGACAATCCCTCTTCTGAGGGACCAACCCGATTGCCCCTGTCAACAGGGTCTTTACAACTTCGATACTTCCGTTCATTGTTTCAACCACCTCTTTAGTAGTAAGCTTCACAGGTGAAATTCCTGCTGCAAGGTTTGTGACCACGGACAGGGCCACATAACACAATTCACTCTCACGTGCAAGCACTGCCTCGGGCATGCCGGTCATGCCGATAACATCAGCACTCATGGAGCTGAAAAAAGCGATCTCAGCCGCTGTCTCAAGCCTCGGCCCCTCCACACATATATATGTCCCGGCATTCCGGAGCTTTATCCCTCCGGACTCAGATGCCCTGATAAAGCTCTCCCTCAACTCCGGACAATACGGCTCTGTAAAGTCCACATGCACCACATCATCACTATCATAAAAAGTATTTACCCTGGACTTTGTAAAATCAATCAACTGATTAAGCAGCACGATATCACCCGGCCTTAAACTGCTGTTAATGCCGCCCACTGCACTGACAGCTATCACCCTTTCTGCACCCAGTTCTTTAAAACCCCGGATATTGGCACGGTAATTCACCTTGTGAGGAGGGATATTATGCTTAAAGGAATGTCTCGGCAGAAAGACCACGGTCCTCCCGGATAATTCGCCAATCATAAATTCATCGGAAGGAAGACCATAGGGAGTCTCAACGGCCCTCCTCTCGCTGACCTTAAACCCGGGGATCTCGTACAGTCCGCTACCACCTATCAAACCGATCATAAAAAAAGACACCCCTCCCCTTCGCGGAATATTTCCCTGTCTCGTGTTTTCGGTTTCATACTGATACTGGTAAAGAAAATGATATAATAGTTTACCATAAAATAGTAACATTACATGCTAACATTACATG